>CACBVE010000018.1 GCA_902542595.1 uncultured Prochlorococcus sp. | reverse complement strand
TTCCTCTAATCCAATACCTTTATCTCTAACTCTTATAACAACAGAACTATCTCTCTTAAAAATTTCAATTTGGATTTCCTCATTTGTTGGGGAGTAACGTATAGAATTATCCAAAATGTTTATAAACGCTCTCTTTAAATTTTCAATATCACCAGCAATATAATATTTTGTTGGTACAAATAAACTTATTTTTATATCTTTTTTTTCTGCAAGCGGTTTTAATGTTTGCCAAGATTCCATAACCAAATCTGAAATAGATATTTTTTTGTTTTTTTTAAAAGATTCGCTACCTTCTAACTTGGAAAGCTCTAAAGTCTCTTCGACCATTTTTCTCAATCTCTTTGACTCTTTCTTAAGCCTTTTAACAAGATACCTATCCTTTTTTGATACTACTGATTCAAGTCTTTCCCCAATTAGGATAAGTGATGTAAGAGGGGTTTTCAGTTCATGAGACACATCATTAATTAATTGATTTTGTCGTTTTTTTATGGATTCAATTGATAATTTACTTTCCAACAATATTAAATAATTCTTTTTTCTTCCTCTAATAATATTTGCCCAAATAGGTTCTCCTGCAATGGTGAAGTCAAGGCTGATTGGAAAATCTTTTTTTCTTGAGTAAAGAATTTTATTTCTCAGTACTTCAAGCTCATTAATATCATTAATTGCTTTTCCAATGACATCTTTATATTTAATGAACCTAATAAGAGATAAAGCCTTTTTATTAATAAATTTTATTGTTAGATCTGATGATAAGATTATCCATCCTTGTGATGAATAATCCAACCAAGACAACATTTCTTGAGGTCTAATTTTGTCAAATGGGAAATCAATATTTCTTTTATAATTATTTTTATCATCTTCAAATTTTTTTTCTTTTGATTGAGAAAAATGCTTGACTTTTATTTTCCACTTCTGATGTAAAAATAATAATACTTCTTGTAGTGTTTTCATTTTCATCCAAACTTATATCCAAAACCTCTTACAGTTTTAAGAAACTTTGGAGCTGAGGGATCTTCTTCTAATTTCTCTCTTAGCCACCTAACATGAACATCTACAGTTTTAGTATCACCAATAAAGTCAATTTCCCATATTTTTTCAAGAATTAAATCCCTTGACCATACCCTTTTTGGATTTTTCATAAATAACTCCAATAATTTAAATTCTTTTGGAGATAAAGTTATTTCCCTACCAAAAGAAGTTACTCTGCATTCTTCTAAAAACATTTTTATATGATTAAACTCAATGATAGTTTGTGTTTTGTCTATATTTTTCTTATTACGTTTAGATCTTCTTATTAATGCTCTTGATCTGGCAATTAATTCATTTAAACCAAAAGGTTTTGTTAAATAATCATCAGCACCAACCTCTAATCCAAGGACCCGGTCTGATTCATTATCTTTAGCACTCAAAATTAATATAGGTGTAAAATTTTCTTCATCTCTTATTTTTCTACATAACTCTAATCCATTTAACCCAGGCAGCATTAAATCTAAAATTATTAGGTCAACATCATTTCTAGAATCATTAATAATAAAATCTAAAGCACTTAAACCATCTTTGAAACTTGATACTTTAAAACCTTCGCTATTCAACGTCTCACTGACTGTCAGCCTAATACTCTTGTCATCCTCTACAAGAAGAATTTTTGAGTCTTGCAAACTTTTATGATCTTTAATAGCCATTTAAAGTTCCAACAATTTTATTTTATATAATCAAATTTATTTGATGTAATTATTTCATATTTACTTTACATTGAGACCTTATTTTTTTTATTTGATCTTATTTCCTTTTTATTAATTTACCCTTATTTACTTCTTAATTTACCTTTAAACCTTTTTACTTACCATTTAAATTGTTTCTTTAATCTTTCTCACACAAAATTTTAAGGAGACAAACTTATACAATTTAATTTAATAATGGCTTTTTAAATTAATATCCCATCGTAGCGTAATAATAATCGTCATCTTCATCTATATTTGTCACCACCCATTCTGGCGGAAAGTCGCCAATTTTTACATATTGATAAAGCTTATTAACATCTGGATCGTAATAAGTGTCATTGATTATTGGATCTTTTATTATTTTGCTTGGATGCATAATAAAAATTACTTCTACTATGTCTTTTAGGTAATTTAGTTTAAGGTATATTTAAAATCCATTTAAAATTTCCTTACAAATAAAAAATATAAATTTTTTTATTCATAGGCAAGCCTTTATTTAAAATTTAATTTTTGTTGTTACTCTGTTTTTATTTTGAGATTTGAATTCAAAAAGTCCCGTATCAGTAAATATGGTCAACTCATCTCCAAATGTTTCTTCAATTGATATTCCGTCAGATTCTAAATTTTTTACAGATACATTTCCTGTGAGTTTTAAAAATTTACCATCTTTGTCAAAAGTTAACTTATCAGAATTAGCCTCAAAATTATCGCTATTTCTCTTAATAACTACATTTCCCATAGCCTCTAGATCACCTTCTAAAGTATTTATTTGAGAATCAGATGTAATTGTGTAATTAGTTAATTCCTCAGCAAAAGAAAATTCAGCTAATAGAAATAAAACCGAGGCAAGTAGTACACTTTTCATTTATTCCCACCCCTTTTCTGCATTTTGAATAATCCATTGTGCAAGAACCTTATCCTCTCCATCCTTCAATTTATTTTTATAACCTTTCATAAAACCAATCCCTTCATTAGCAATTTTTGTTATTGAATTTACATCTGCTATTCCTCTTTTTTCAAGGTCGGAAAGTTTTAATGATTTAGATCCTTTAAGAACCACTGATCCACCTCTTACATGGCAGCCTGCACATACATTTCTAAAAATTGCTTCTCCATCTCTAATATCAGAAGCCATTAGATATCTATTTTGCAAAGAGGTCTGAAAAATAATTATTAAAGTTATTACGGGAATTACAAATAGAAATTTAAATATTTTCATTTGATTTATTCAAACCACAATCAATTTAGCAAATAATTCTGAATCTTGATCTATCTACTTTAATAGCTCTACGGCCACAACAAGATTACCCAACAAACCGTTCAAAATATTTAGTTGTTCTTTACTACCAAATGCTATTAATACCTGTCCTGGTTGAAGTATAAAGTTACCTCCAGGGTTGGTTACTAATTTTTCGTTTTCCTTAATGGCTAAAATTTTTGCCCCACTCTTTTTACCTATTCCAAGTTCAGAAAGTGATCTTTTCTCTGCTGTTTCAAAAAGACAAATATCATTACTTAATTCAAATTCTTCAATTTCACATTCACTGCCTGCTAAAAGATCTAAAAAATCAATGGCTATTGGTCTTAAAGCCATTGATGCCATTGCTCTTCCTGCTGCGATGTAAGGGCTTACGACTATACTTGCTCCAGCTAATCTCAATTTACTTGCGGCTTCTTCAGTTCCAGCTCTTGCAATTACTCTTATAGAACTTCTTATCCCTTTAGCACTTAAAACTACATATAAATTAGCAGCATCGTTGGGTAAGGTGACGACCAAACTTTTGCATTTTTCTAATCCTGCCAATTTTAAAGTCTCATCAAGGGTGGCGTCAGCACAAAGAACTTCTAAACCATTTTCTTCAGCAATCTTTTTTCTATCTTCATCACTCTCAACAACAATAATTGGAATATTTTGTGTTTTTATTTGGTTAGATATTTCTTGACCAACCCTCCCATATCCGCACAAAATTACATGATTTTCCATTTTTCTAAGAATTCTTTTAAAACGTAATTCGTTTACTCTTTGAAAATAGCCGGATTCGAATAATCTAACAGCTTTTTGAAAAGTAAATTGAATAAAGATCAATCCGCCAACGATTACTAAAACAGTTACGATCCTGCCTTCAGGACTTAAAGGTTGAACTTCTCCAAAACCAATAGTGGTTATTGTGATTAGAACCATCCATAAGCAATCACTCCATTCCCATCCTTCTGTTATTCGATAGCCAATTGCACCTAAAAAAAACAGAAAGAATAAAGAATAAATAAGACCAAACCAAGGCCTTAAATAGTCTTTAATAAAATAGAACTCAAATAATCTAAGCTTCATATTCCTTATTATCGTTAACTATTCAAAAATTTCAAAAAAATTTTCTATTATGTTCCTAAAACTATTTATTTGTTTAAGTGAAATATATATTAAGCAGAATAATAATATTTATTTTCGTGGCTCTATGCATTAAACAAATGATTACTGTCTCAGGTCTTATTTAATGCTTCATTAAAAATTAATTCAAGGTTTTACTTTTACCGATTCAATTAGAAAATCAGAAGCTGCTTTTAACCAATCAGCGACCGTAAGACGAAGGTCAGGTTGAGAATATACAAGAGCGACAATAATTCCAACTAAGATTATCTTAACCATGGCATTTCAAATATTCTTATAAATTAAAGCACACCTATTTAGTAAAAAGAACCTTAAATTTATAAAAAATAGATTAATTAAAATTTTTCTAGTTGATTAAACAAGTATTCCACTCTTCTTAGGTTAACGCCTAAATCTGATTGCCCTAATCTTGCTGCAGATCTTATCTGAATAATTCCTTTTGATCTATCTACATAACTTCTTACATCAAGCTTTAAAATTTCAAGATCGTCAGGAAATCTAAAAATCAAGCTTCTACAAACACCTCTCCAATAATTCCTTCCACTTTCAATAACTTCCGTCCGAGGTAACCCTTCTGCTAGAGAGACAAGTTGAATAAACTTCTGATCAACATTTATTAGTTTCTTTTCTATTAAGACACTATTTAGTGGGTTGGTTATTGGAGCAAGACCTTGAATGGAGGAAACCATATTTTTTAAGAACGATGTAGATGTTCTAACCTATTTCACATACAAAGTGAGAGAAAAAAGTAAAGAATTTTCCCATAAATTTGATCTATTTATAAAGATTCCATATTTTGTGATCAAAATTCTAAAATTTGAGATTTTTTATTATTTTTTTTGATAGAGATGGTTGCCTACCTTTTTTATTAGTTAGTTTCATAACCCATAAAAAAACTCCTACGAACAAAAATATTTCAACAATAATTCCAAACTTTATTAAACTCATTTTTTATCCTCTTTTTTCTTGTTGGTGCCCTCAATGTATGGCACAAGAATATTTAATAACCACTTTTTAAATGAATTTAACTGTTCCATTGTCTATTTACTTTCTTTTTCTCCACAAACTCCTCTCTTTAATGAGATCCTCTATATTTGGCCAAGCTGCTATTAATTCTTTAAGTGCTTTTCTATTGGGAGTATAAAAAACACAAGACAATGCACTTATTACATAAAGTATGAACCACAACTTACTTTCTGAATAAGCTAAAAACAAAGAGAAAAGAAAACTTCCAATAAAGAAAAAGAAAAATGACCTATTTAATATTTCTAATGGACTTCTTTTAAGTCTGTAAAATTTATTCTTTTTTTTGACTGGTTCAGTATCTTTCAGAAATTTACTTTCGTATGAGTTAATTATTTCTTCTTCTAGAACTTTTTCATACTCTAAATTATCAATTGGATCGCTTTTATCATTTTTATTTATCATTGTTATTCGTAAAGTACAAATATGGTAACTAATTTAAGGTAATTTAAAAAGTATCAAATTTTTATCCGTTAACTGGTGCTATACGAACAGATCATGGTTTTGAAAATACTTCAAAATTGTATTATTTATAAAAGTTAAATTAGACAAAATATTCTTTTTAATTTTCCCAAATCTTTCTGTCATTTAAAGCAATCACTTCTATAAACTTCATAGCATTAATTAAATTGGGAGGCAATATCTAAATCTAGAGTTAAAATAGTTTAGAGATTTTAATAATATCTATATGCAAAGGTATTTGATTTCCTACGAATTTACTGATGGCGAGGATCAAGAAGAAGGGGCAGAAATGCTTATTAATTGGTACGAATCAGGTGGTCCCCAAAACAGACCTGAAAATTATGAGGTTCATTCTTGGATTTTTATGGTTCAAAATGGGATTGGACATTCTGTAGTAAGTGCAGATTCTCTTGAGACAATTTGGAAGCAATGGCATCCCTGGAGAAGGTTAATGGATATAAGTATTCAGCCGTGTATGGATCTTGATGAGACAGTCGGATTATTCAAAAAACAAAAAATGAATACACGGATAGTCTAAAAGTATTTGACTTCCAAATATAAATTTCTTTTTAGTAGCACCTAATACTACATAGATATTTCACTGCGTTAAAAAGGATAAGATTAATTTTCCATGATGAATGATTCTTATCACATTTACTTTAAAGGAGAAATTCTTTTCAAAAATTTAAGTAAAGATGAATTTGAATTTGTTTGGGGAAAACTTTATACATCATATATAAATGCCCTAAATAAAGAGCTAACCTACGAATCAATTAGCGAAAACAATATTATGGAGACGGCCTTTAATCTTGAGCCATCTTACTAAATCAAGAACTAAATCAAGAACTAAATCCTAGATTATGAATAAAACAAGAAAAGCTGTCTCTCTTTTATTTTGAGGTACTCTTTCTCTTCTTTAGTTATATCTAAAGCAATTTTATTTGCCTCAATTTCGACATTCAAACTATAAGTTTCATAGTTTTCATCTCTTTTAAATAGGGCAACAATGCCAATATCTGTTATAAACCAAATAAAATGATCAGTTTCTCCAATTGGCTCCTCTTTTAAAGAGTCAATAATCAAATCAGAGGTTGAGTCCATTTAATTATTCTGAGAGGGATTTTAATTGCCCCCGTTGCAATACCTTACAGCCTCAGAATTGGTACCACCATCTTCAATGATTTCTGCGACACATTTATTGAAAAGTTTAGACTCTTTTTTTACTGAACAGAATCCAAAAGCGATTGCAGCTAAAGCTATTGCAGATACGAAACTAGAACCAAGTTGTATAAAACCATAGGCAAACATGATATTTTTCTTTCCAGAACATCTTTTTGAATCCTTTTTTTCTTTTGTCATTTAAAATTTATAACTAAACTAACCCTATTTGATTAGTATTCTGTTTGAGAAATATTTGCATAGAGAAAACCGTATTAAACATTTTTTGGTCAGCTAAGACAAAAATTAAAAATTTCAAGTTTAGATTGATTTTTCTTCACTTTAATTTTCAATTTGATACATCATAAAAAAAAACTTTTTAAATTTTTTATCAACATGAGCTTCTGGTATAAATATTTTTTCTTTTTTAAAAAGTAATGATCCCACAGTTATAACACGGGATTATGTTACTTTTTAAACTATATTTTATTTTTTTTGATGAAGTATTAATACTTAAAAAGTTTTCCAGAAAAGCTTGTTTTGATAATGCTCCCGAAGAGTTATCCACTTTTTAAGCGTTTTTCAACAGGGTTTTCCACAATATGTTGATTAAATTTGATTTTCTATGTGCATAATAAAATATTATCTTCTTTTAAGAAAAAACTATCCACAATTTTTTTTTGGGATTACTATGATCACTGATGTCTTTAAATAATTTTTAAGAATAATTCTTATGAATCCAAAAGAGACTAAAAAAGATTTAAATCCCCAAATCATAAAAGAGTTAGGAAAATCTAAGCTTGAAGTTCTTACTAATGAAAATGATTTTTTAGTGAAAAACCTCAAAAAGGCTGGATGATTTATTAGAGCGAAAAAAATTTTAAACAACAAAATTTTAAAAATTACCGTTTAGCTCTAAATAATGATTTTTGGATGATCACCAAAATCATTCTTAGACTGTCAAATATAAAATTTCTATTAAATATACAAGTTAATACTCCAGATACTAAACATATAAAGCAAATCCTAGTTATATTAATTAGATATCAATAAGAGATCTGATCAGAAATATAAAAGGAAAATTCCTAGTTTTTTTAATCATTTAAACAATTATTTTCCCTGTATTAGAATCCTTGTCTCTATCAAAAGATGAATACCCAAGAACTAAAAGTCAATTATAAAAAGCTTTTAAATAAAGCTGCTCAAGCAAACGGTCGTAAGGAAACTGTTTCTTTCTTAAATCGTGCTGCTAAAATCAAGTCAAAACTTTATTCAACTTCTAAAATAAATTGCTTTAGATGTAATGGAGTTGGTTTTCTAAGAATTTCATTAGATGAAACTAAAACCTGTCTATCTTGTTATGGGAAGGGTTTATTAATAAAAGAAAATCAGCAGTTTTAAAAGATTTTATTCTTCATGAAAGATCTCATTCAAGCTCACAAAAAATTAATTAAGACAGTAAAAGAGCAAATGGGATTTTCTGATTATGGGATGTACTGGTTGGCTTTCCTGGAAGGGGGTTTAACTATATGGTTGCTTGATAGAATATTTTTCCACTGGTTAAAGTTTTAATTTTTTATTTTTGTAAAAAAATTCTGCAGGTATTAAACAAATTAATTTATCGAAACCATTTAAAAAGTTGTAGCATAGTGAAAAACCAATATGCAATTACTGGGATTAATTCTTCTTCTAGCTAGTAGCTGGTATTTATGGAAATTAACATCAAACTTTCTTGATGAATCAACAAAAAAAGAACTAACTAATAGTTTAAATAAACTCAAAAATAAATTCTCTGAGGGAAAACAAAATTTCTCTAAAGCAAAAATAAGCGAAGCCTGGGAAAAATACAAAGAAGAAGGTGGTGCCTTATCTAATAAAGAAAAAAGATAGTGGACTTTTTTATTATTACAAGTCTCACTAAAGATATTTCTAGAATTGATCTAATTGGTATTTTGTTTGGTCATTTAATTTTTGGTATTGCATTGACACAGCTTTTAGATTGGACGTGGTTAAAGAACCTTATGAGTGAAGAAGATAAAATAAAGATGCTTAAAAGTTATACATGGAGAGACTTATTAGTAGATGGAGCAATTGTTACAGTAGTTATAGGGATAATCTTTTTGATAATTAGCATTTTTCTATAAATGAACGTAACTTACATCCTTTTATTTTTTTTAATGATATCAATAGCGATTTTCACTCAAATAATCAATTCCTCCGATAAATCAAAATAAATGACAGAAGTAACTAGCAACTCCTCAACGGGGTGGTACTTAATCGCTTTGGTAAGCACTTTATCTTTTTTAGCCTTAATTTACTTCGGTCAAAAAAGATAGAGTAAAGTTTGAAAGACTATTTAAATTCATAAAAAAAACTCCGCAACTACTTGAGATGCAGAGTTTTTGATTATTTAGTAATCGATTTATATAAATCTATTGATGATAAACCCTTTTTTCTTAATTAAAGAAAAAGAGACCGATGAATGTGATGAAGATACTGAATTCACGGCCCCTTTGATAACCGCATTTTTCGGTAGATACGACAATGAATCACCTCCTTTACTAATATTTTCCTTAAGATAACTAGAAGAATTAAACAAAGAAAGAAACTCGTTAAAAATTTAAAAGTTTTTTAACAAATTAACGATATAAATCTCTTAAAAATATAGATTTTACCAAGGCAAAACTTCTCCGTTAGCATGCCAAAACGTACCCGAGTTATTTTTATTTAAAGAATCTATACGTTTTAAAAGGCCATTTGCTGATTCTTCAGGACTAATTCCATTTCTTGTAAAGCCAGTCATTCTTGTACTCACTAACCCAGGATGCAAAATAGCTACATAAATATCTTCTCTTGATAAATCTATAGAAAGTGATTTTGCTGCCATGGACAACGCAACTTTAGACATTCTGTAGCCATAAGAACTTCCAGATGAATTATCTTCAATAGATCCCATTCTACTTGTGATAAAAGCAACTTTAGAAGATCTTTTTAAAAAATTTTTAAGTGATTGAGTCATATATATTGGGCTCAATGCATTGACTTCAAATTGCCGCAAAATACTTTTTTTATCTAAGTTTTCGAAAGAATTAAATTCATAAATTCCTGCATTATGAATTAAGCAATCTAAATTAACTCCAGATAGTTTTTTACACAAATTTGTTATCGACTCATCAGAAGAAATTTCTATATTCTCTTCAATTCTCACTCCTAAATCTCTAAGTTCTTTTGAAGCTTTCCTACACGATGCAATTACATTATCTCCCCTCTTATGAATTTGCTTACATAGTTCTAATCCAATACCCCTATTTGATCCTGTAATTAGATAAGTCGACATCTCTAAACTAAAAATAAAAAATTAATCTAAATCAAAATATAAAAGAAAACGAACTAGAAAAAAGAAAAATTTATAAAATTCCTTATTAGATTTTTTAAGGTTATGATAGATTATGAAATTTAAAAAGATTTTATAAAAGAAAGCAAAGATATTTTTATCATCAAAATTTAATGTATGGAAATTTTCAATCAAGAATTTATACAAGAAATTATTAGGTTAACGTGGAGAAATCCTGCTTTCATGGCTATAGCCATTGCGTTAGTTTGGCTTATCCCACAATTATTTATCAGAAAAATAATGGCAAAAAAATATGAAAAAAGAAAAATAGAAATTCAGAAAAATAAAATTCAGAAGCTTTACCCAACTAATACTCCTAAATAAGATTTTTATTTATAAGATGATCTAATGAATCAAAAGAAATACTTTTTGCATCTAAGTAAAAAATGACCTACAAAATAATTAGAATTGATGGGAAAGATGACGAATTAACCGCCCAAATTTTTGATAAGTACTCAGATGCATACGATTTATTAGATGAGCTATATGGGGATTTATGTTGTTCAGATGCTGATTATGGAGACATAACCTATTACGATATTGTGGAAAATAATTCAAAAAATATTAATGGAGAATAAAAAATGGGCTCCCTTCCAAGAAGAAAATTTAGGGGTAATAACGAGTGTATATGAATTAATTAAAGAAGAACTTTCAGAACTTCAAAAAGAAACTGCTTGTCCCAATTCATTTATTTATGATTTTATTGTCAAAATTCAGGATTAATGGCATCTTGCATCTTGCCGCTCCATAGTTAGAAATAAAAAAAGGAAAAATTAGAAAATATTAAATCTTCAACTCAAATTTATAAAACTTATTTATTATAATTTGAATTTAAAAATTTCAAAGCATGGTTATTAGAATATTAGGTATCGTACTTATCCTTGGAACGATTGCATATTATGGTTTAGTTTTGACTGGGCAAAGCAACCTCTAGTTTTTTCAACTTTTAAAATTTCTCATGAAATGGCCTCCTACTCCTTGTTGGACAGCACCAAAAACTATTAATGGTAATAGGCATTTTCAAGTTAAAGCTTATGGTGGTAAAAATGAAGATAGATGGGTTGATATTTTTCCTACCAAAAATAAAAAAGATATCAAAAGGATCTCATGGGCAAAACTAAAATCAGAATGGACTTCTGGATGGTTAAGGCTCCCAAAAGATAAAGATTAATTTGTTTATGTAAACAAATATTATTAACCAGAAAACTGTAAAAAATAATACCTAATACAAAAAAAATAACTTCTAAAATTTTTAAAAATCTGTTAAATATGAAGCCAGAACCGAAGAAAAAACTCCCTAATAAAAAAGTTATAAGTTCAGCAAAATTTGAGGCTAAAGAACAATTCACAAAATCTGCATTAGAAAATTTAAAAACAGAAAATGAACGGCTTGTTAATTCATTAAAAAAATCTGGGGAAATTAAAGAATCAAAAAAAAATAGATTTACATAATTAAAATTTTTTTATTATTATGTAATTTTATATATTGAGAAATGATTGATAAAATCTCTCTAGCAAACTCTCATTTACCACAACTTATTGGGTTTGTACTTATGTCAATTGGTTATACCTTAGGTAATAAATTCTACCTTCCAGAAATTAAACAAAAGTAATAATTTTTAGTTACTAAAATTAACTTAAATAATACTGAAAATATATTCCCATTAAAAAATATTTTAATACTCCATCTGAATTGAAGAAAAAGGCTTTAAAGCTTATTTTGTAATTCAAATAAGACTACCCTAAAGATCACTGACACATAAATGTAGCATTATAGTATTTTAAAAATGTGAAATCCAAAGAAAAAGTAAGAATTCATACTAAATTTTTTTTAGATATGTTACATTAGTTAATAATTTAACTTAAGGTTTCCTCTGTAAATAAAGCAGGAATAAGGAAATGTTTGATAAATACAAACGTCATTTACTCATTGGCTAACTAATTGATCTCATATAAAGTCTAAAAATGGATGCTCTTACTAGTTTTATAGTTGTTATCATCGCAATTACAATCCAATTCTCTTTATACGCCATCAAAAGGTTACAGGAACCTTTTGAACCAAATTATTTGATTGATAAAAATTCTAAAAAAATTAAAAATTCTATGGGTAAATTTTGGAAAAATGCCGAAATTACAAATGGGAGATTAGCTATGATTGGCTTTTTAGCTTTAATAATAAACTACGGTTTTTTTGGGGGGATAATTCCTGGTTTTATTTAAACTATCAAGATATTAAGGTTTTAAAGAAAAATAAATCTCTCGTTCAAAACAAACTCTCCTTTTAAAAAAAAAATTTTTATTATAAGTAAAAAAGCAATTGAGTAATTCTGATTTTGATAAAAATGGATTAGACAGCTATGGGATACATTGGCTTCAATATGCTGCTTTTGCTGTCTCCGGTTTTGCTATATTTACAACCTGGGCATTTTTTTATGACGAAAGATTCCACAACTTTGTAATGAATATTTTTAGGCTTATTAACTGCAGTGGGTTTAACTGTAATGGAGCATTTTAAAATTCTATGGCTAATCCAGATCAAAAAACAATAATAATTGATAATGCCTATGAGGAAATAAAAAACATTTGTATAAATTTTCAAAAAGATACTAATGCTTCGAATTTAGAAGTTAAATGTTTACTTAAACTAATTATGAAAGAATGGGAAGAAAAGGAAGAGCAAAAAACTGGTTTTGGATTCAGGTAAAGTTAACCACTATCAAGAATTAACCTTGGCATCGCATTATTTCAATAGGAAATTTTTTTCACTTTTAAAATTTAAAATCATAATTTCACATTTTCCAATAATTAAAAAGGAATGAATTTCAAATAGTAAATTCATTCCAGATTTAGCATTAGTTTTATTTAGATTTTAATTTTATAATTTAATTCCTCTGGTGGACTGTCAATCATTGGATCCCTCCTATTCAACAAGTTAAACCTACGCCTTACTTATTAAGAAAGTAAATCAGTAAAAATGCTGATTTATTATTTTCTAAAATGTTTGAATTAAAGATGCCAATTCTGGTGCATCTAATAAAAGTGCAAAAAATGTAAGCACAACTAATAAAAATATGGAAAAGTAGAATTGAATCATTTCTAAAAATTACTTAAAAAGAATTTCTTAAGTTGTATAAAATAATGCTTTGTTTACATAATTAAATATCTCTAACTAGAGAAGTTAAATTAGAGAATAATTAAGATGCTTCAGGAGAAAATATAATCCTATTTTTTTGCCAATGCTCACAACCTTTAAGTAAATGATCACCCTGTGGTATACGTTTTTCGTATCTTGGACATATCAAGACAGTAGAAAAAGTTTCTGTAGTGCTGTAGCGAAAGTGATTGCAAGTAATACAAATTTTTGTACGTTTTCGCTTTAGGATCGATTCTTCTAGATATTCCCATTTTGATGGATTCACCTTAACCATGATTACTGGAATTTACTAGTAACAATTTCCCAACCTCCTGAAACCAATTCATCCCATGTTTCAAAAGCGCACTCAATAGAATGTAGTCTTGAATTTTTAAGTTGGGATGGTTCACCTAATTCATTTGCATAGAAAAGGTGAGTATATACTTTTGAATTATTAGTTACAGATTTCTTACAACTCTCAAAAAAAATTAATAAGCCACTTTTTTGGTTAAACAACCAGCCAGTTGGGGGGTCAATAAGACTGCCACGATAAAAATTAGTCCGAACATTAGCCACTCCTGATGTCATAAAGATAATACAGCTGTACTAGTAATATAAATGTACTACTCATCGACGTCAAGTATTCCTCCAAGTAATTATTAAAATAGAAAATTACTTTCCAGAAATAATCAGTCTTCAACTTCTTATTTGGTAATGCGTTATACAAGTAACTACTTAAAAAGGAAAATATTATTAAAGGGTAAATACATAAAAATCAAATGTATCGGAATCCCTTTTATTTAGGATGGAATAAAGGTTGGTCTTTTCTATTATTTTTAGAAGGTGGCATTGCAAAAATTGAAGCAAAAGGTTTTGGTATATCCATTACAACAAAAGTTAAGAAAGGCGAATCACCCACAGAATCTGCGGATAGATTAGTCTTGAAAGAACAAAGGATTAGAAAATCAAGATATTATTCTTGGATTAGATCTATTAATCACACCTAATAAATTTGTAAGACCTTCAATTACTAAAGTAATTTGTTGACAATCAATTTAAGATATAAGTTAGTTATTAGTTATTTATTTTTCATGGCCAACAAATTTTATGAATGGTGGAAAAACCATAGAAAAGTTTTAACCTATGGTGCTTTTATCATCTTATTAGGTTTTTATTTATCTCCTGTTGTCAAAGAAGCTAAATATAAAAACCAATGCATTAAGTACTCTACTAAAGGAGCATTAAATAAATTTACTAAAGACGATATAGGGGAAACATTACTAGAAGAAACAGGTTTGAATATTGATGAACTAGCTAAGATCGAAGGTTATAAGAATTGCATTAATTAAAAAATTTGCAAAATTACTCTGAGACTTAAGTAATTAAGGCTTATTTAAACTAATTTGGATCCCCATACAACACTAAAGCGATCATATTAAATGAAGACTTATTTAGAAGAGCGAATTGAATGGTATGACGATAATTATAGAAATGGTAATACTCTAATTTCTGACAAGCAGTTCGACCAACTTGAAAAGAATTTATTAAGAATAAACCCTAATTGTGATTACTTTAAAAAGAAAAATAAACTAGTTTTACCTTCATTAAAAAAGGATTCAATAGATGAATTTTTGAAAGGATTATTGGTTGATACCAGATTACTAATTGAGCCTAAAATTAATGGTTGTGCTGTTGCTTTGCAATATCGGGACGGAACCTTGGAAAAAGCAATTTCAAGAAAAGGGGCAGACGTTACTAGTAAACTTATTAAAGTCCAAGACATTCCCAATAATCTCCCTTTACGTGGAGTTCTTCAAGTTAGAGGTGAATTATATGCACCCAACCAACGTCCAAATATCTCCCAGAGAATCGCTTCTGGATTTCTAAGAGCTAAAGAAGGATTTTCTGAAAGTCTTAGCTTCTGCGCATTTCAAATACTTAATTCAACACTTAACCAATATGAGTCAAAAAAAAGTCTTTCAAAGCTTGGCTTCTCGATCCCTCAGGATATTTCATGCAACTTTACGAGCCAAGTTGAAGTATTTAGAAAAAAATGGTTAGAAGGTAAGCTTTTTAGTAACTATCCAACAGATGGAATAGTAGTAAAAATAAATTCTAGAAAATTACAATTGATTAGAGAAAAATCAAATTTAGATTATCCTTATTGGCAAGTGGCAATAAAACGTTAATGGAATTAATACACCAGATTTTTCCTGCTTGGCATATTTACTTGGATATGTTTTTGGTTGGCTTTGCAACTTACGGTTTTCTGAGAATTAAGAAAAAAATAAAAACTAAATAAAGTTTTTAAATCATCCGTGGTCCTTAAGCATGTATTTAAGTTGTTCGGTATCTAATTGTTCAAGATAATTTCTCATTGCCAACCAAGATCTTCTGCTTTCTAACTTTCCACTTTGTTTAAATAAATTTGCGGAAACTTGATCTATCAATTCTTTATGAGTCATATTTATATCCTTCATCAAGTTCAATGACAACACCATTAAAAAATTCTGCTAATAATTTTGATGGGTCTTTTATAGATATCTTTCTATCTACTTTTGATAATTTCTTTTTGATTGGATTTAAGTTAGTCATACAGATTCAGGTAATTCAAGTTCTTCAAAAGTCCAACCTTCTAATTGAAGGTCATGCCATTTATCCCAAGCATTATCCAAATACATTTGAGTTGATGATTTAATTGCCATTGGCTCACCAAGCTCATTTGCATAATATGTATGAGCAAAAATTCTCATACTATTTCTTGGAGATTTTTTATTCCTCGTAAATAAAATTAGTCTGCTGCGGTCTGGGCTAAGCAACCAACCACTTGGGGACTCATTACGATAACCATAAGAAAAATTAGTCCAAACATTAGCTCCTCCTAAAGTCATTAATTAATAATACATGTGTACTACTAATATAAATACATTAGAAATGGATCGTCAAGTATTTTGGCAAATAAATTATTTACACTGATAGAGAATAAAAACAGCTCAGTTATTCCAAAAAAATAAAATACCCACCAAAAGCCTGTTTTAGCAAGCATTTTGATAGGTAACACCGGATCCCCGTCAGTTCTCTGCTGCATCGACCTGGAAATGCCAGAAGAGGATTCAAAGTGGGCTTTCGTTTCCGATTACAAGATCGGTTTACTACCGCATCACGACAGTCTCCTCATGTCGAAAGAGAGTCAGATCAGAGCACATAAAGAAGAACTTAACCAAAGATCCAGTAATCTAACTCTAACTTATTTTTTTATGCATTTGGAGATGGCCAAATGTCTCTTACCATAGTTAATAAAATTTGAGCTTCATCATATCTTTCTGAATGCGTTTTACCATTTAATAAAAATGTGATGTGAGCCATTTTTCTTCCCAGAATTTCGCGAGACTTGCCATAACAATGGATATTAGAACCCTCAATTTCAGATAACATTTTAATTCTGGTTTCCATTGAGATTGGGAAATTCTTTTTTAACCCCAGTAGATTTATCATAATTGCACCTTCACAGTTCATTTTAATTTCAGGTGGCATTATCCCAGAAGAAATGCAAACATATTGATCAAACTGACTTGAAGTGCAAGCTTCAATAGAGAAATGAGCTGAATTATGTGTTCTAGGAGCTATTTCATTAATTAAAAGACCATTATCTCCATAGAAGAATTCAATAGCTAAAACTCCAACGTAATTAAGTTCATTGACTATTGATGAGAAAATATTTATTGCAAATAAGTTCAAATCATATTCATTTGTTCCAGGGGCAAGAACCCAATCACAAACATGGTTTGATTGGAATGTCTCAACTATTGGAAAGAATCTTATCTTACCGGTCCTATCTCTCGAACCAACGAGAGCTAGTTCTTTTTCATACTCTATCCATTCTTCTATTAACCATTCATCAGAATTATTCTCTATTAAAAAAGAATCTAAATCTTCTTTTGTCTTTATTTTTCTATTCCCCTTACCGTCATATCCACCTTTATTTGATTTTGCCATAAGAGGAAAATTCCAATTATTGATTTCCTCATCCGTTAGATTTTTAAAATCTTCAATGCTTATCCATTTTGGACAGGGAATATTCATTCTATCTATTAATTTTTTTTGAGAAAATCTATCTACTAATGGCTTAATTGCATTAAGGCTTGGGACAAAAATATCTTTATTGTCAATTAAATTTAATTTATCAATTTTTATCCATTCATTTTCAAAAATTATTTTTTCACACTCATTAATTAATGATTTATTACCTCTTATCTTTAAAGGATCAGCTTCTATGACATGATCTGCTTTTGAACCAGCAGGATCATCACAAGATTTTGTTTGCACACATACTTCTAAATCTCTTTTTTTTGCTGCCTCAGTTAACATCAAAGCCAGTTGACCACCTCCAATTATTCCTAAGGAATAATTTTTCTTAATATCGTTTATATTTTTTTTAAAACTCATAGCATGATTTTATTACCATTTCTAATTCTTAACAACTGAATTTTTAAGTATCTAGAGCTTAGATTTTGCTAATATATAAAATATTTAATACCAAATATTTATAAATTTTAACTAGGTAATCAATTGTGAATAAGAGAAAAATATTAGTCCCATTAGGTGATAAGTCATACGAAGTAACACTAGAAGCAGGGATACTGAATAATATAAGCGAAGAACTTTTAAAAATTGGAATAACAAAGAATAGAAAAATACTTGTGATTTCAAATGAAGAAATATCAAATTTATATGGAGAAAAATTCTTAAATAATTTAAAAGATAATCAATACCAAGCCAAAATGTTCCTTATCAAGGCTGGAGAATCATATAAAAACTTAAAAACCTTAAGTGAAATATATGATGTTGCATTTGAATTTGGATTAGATAGAAATTCAATAATTATTGCTCTTGGAGGAGGAATTGTTGGAGATGTAAGTGGCTTCGCAGCTGCTACTTGGCTAAGAGGCATCGAATATATTCAGATTCCAACAACATTATTATCCATGGTTGATTCATCTGTGGGAGGAAAAACAGGAGTAAATCATCCAAAAGGTAAGAATTTAATTGGAGCCTTCAATCAACCTAAAGCAGTTTTTATTGATCCAGAAACTTTAAAAAGTTTGCCCAAAAGAGAATTTAATGCAGGCATGGCCGAAGTAATAAAATACGGAGTAATAAGAGATAAAGAACTTTTCGAATACTTAGAAATTAAAAAAAACAAAAATGAACTTATAAATCTCAAAAATGAATATCTAATTAAAATAATTAATAGTTCAATTAAAACAAAGTCTCATATTGTTTCTCAAGACGAACATGAAAATGGTGTTAGAGCAATATTGAATTATGGTCATTCTTTTGGTCACGTTATTGAAAATTTATGTGGATACGGCAAATTTCTACATGGTGAGGCAATATCAATTGGTATGAATATTGCGG
>CACBVE010000017.1 GCA_902542595.1 uncultured Prochlorococcus sp. | reverse complement strand
TAAATTCAATTCCTTTGTACTTTACAAATGATACAGTCCATACTTCTTTGGAAAGATTGCCAAGGTATTTTAAGAATTGTTGTGTATCACCATCTCTTATCCATTCAGATTTAATAAATGGAAGCTCTTTTTGCATTCTTTTAGGATGCATATGAACAAGGAGTAAACCTTTTTCTTCAGAAGCTCTTTTTAAAGCACCTTCATCACTTCTTTGAAAAACTCTCAATAGAAGATTTAAAATCACCTCTTCTCCAAGTTTCTTAAAATTTTCTGATTCCTCTAAATTATCTTTAATTTCCTTACCTCCAAGAGGCATTGCTCTTACAAGGTTTTGCTCTATTAAAGCTATTGCAATTAGATAATCTTGGCTAGCCATATTCTAAAATAATACTTTTTGGTATTCTAACCTCTCGAGTTCATGAAAATCTTTTATGGATTAAATATTTGCCAAAAGAAGAAAGGAAAAATTTGTTAATTATTTTCTTATACAGTTGAACCTCTCCTTTTTATTTTTTTTAATTAGTAAAAGTAAAAATTTTAATTGTTATGAAGTTTTTTTTGTTCCTGTTCTTCGGGATTTTTTTAGGTCTTTATTTATCATGGCCCGGTTTATTAATACCAGAAAATTGGAAATGTTTTAATCAAATTATTGAAAAATCTGCAGAAGATAAAATTTCTTTAAAAGCTGCATTAGAGATTTCTCCTAATTATTTTCTAAAGGCTAAGAATAAAAAGACGACTTCCAAAATAAGAATCGTAGCAGATGCGTGTTTTCGTTAATATGTTACAGGATGAAATTTGAATACTAAATTAATGAATAATAATAATATAAGATTTGAACTGTCTTTTAAAAATATTTCTCAGTTAGAAAATAAACTTAATTTCTGCAAATTAAATAATATAAAAAATATCAATATTCCATGTAAAGGACTTATTAAGAAGGAATTATTTAATTCAACTATTAAATATATATCTAAAAACTTCAATGAATTTAATGTGACCTATCACTATAGTCTTTATCATCAATATTCAAAAAATAAAGCCGAATCATTTCAGTATTTTTTAGATTTTGTTAAAAATTCTCGCTTTAATAGAAATTATGAAATTTTGCTTGTGTCGGGATCAAATAAGAAAAAAAACTTTGATTCAGTTGATGTATTAACTTATTTAAAAAAAGAAAAAAATTTAGAAGTTAAATTAGGTATAGCTTACAATCCATACTTGAAAAAATATTATAGTATTTCTTCAGAAAGAGAGAGGTTCGAAAGAAAAATTTCGACTGGATTAATAAATTCAATTTGGTTTCAATATGGCACAGATATTAAAGTTCTTCAGAATGAGTTGACTTATCTCAAGAAAATAGTAAAAGATGAAAAATTAAATCTTTTTGGAAGTTTATTTATACCTTCTAAACAGTTTATAGCGCGGTTTAAATTTCGTCCTTGGAAAGAGGTATACATATCAGAAAAGTGTTTATTTGACTTGGATAATTTTTTTGAATTTACAAGTAATTTAGTTAGTTTTTATAAAAATAATAATATTACTCCTGTAATTGAATCTGATTTTTCATCATTAAAGAAACTTGATTCTGTTTATAGTTTCTTGAAAAATGAAAGATAATTTCTGTAATTATTAAACCTATGAAAAGTGATGTTACATATGACTTATTAATAATAGGTGGAGGTATATCTGCGTGTGTTTTCGCTTCGAAGTATTTGAAAAATAATATTACAAAAAAAGTTGGATTAATTGAAATTGGTCGTGGACTTGGAGGGAGATCAAGTACAAGGATAAGCAAAAAATATAAAGGATGGAAACTAAACCATGGTTCTCCAAATTTTAATATATCTAACAGTAAAAATAATCTTCTATTAAAAAGATATATTGATGAATTATTGGAAAAAAAATATATAAAAATTGACGACTCAGACATATTTTTTATAAATGAAGAATCTCATTTAGAAACCATAAAAAAATCTGAATTTTCCTGCGGAGTTAATTATGGATCTTTAGGTTCAATGAGTGAATTATCAAAAAAAATAATTAAGTCAAATAATTCAAAAGAGAAAATTGATTTTTTCTTTGAAACTTTAATAGTTGATATGAAGTTTAACGATAAGGAGTGGTTATTAACATCAAAAAATGGTGAAAAATTCAAGTCTAAATATCTAATTTGTTCAACTAATTTGTTGTTACATAAGAGGTCTTTAAAAATATTAAACGTAAATCAAATTCCATTAAGAAAAGCTATTCCTATTAATAATGATAAAAAAATAGATTTACTATTAAATTTCTTAGAAGAACAAACATTTATTCCCAGGTTAACTTTTTTAATTTATACAAATGAAAATTATAGTTATAAAGATTTTTATTCTAAAAAACAAAGGTATTTTTATTTAAAAAATAATTTAGAAAAAAAGTATAGATTTGAAAGAATTATTTTTCAGCAGCAAGATAATAATAAATTAGGAATTGTAGTACATTCAAAAAACGTAGAGTTAATTAATTCTTATATAAGTTCAAAAGATGAAGAAGTTTTTAAACAAAAAATAATTACAAATTTCAATAAACTGTTTGAAGATAATTCTGTAGTACATAAATTAACTTTTGAAGAAAAAATATCTATTATGAAATGGAGAGCTTCACAGCCTTCTGGCCCTGCCGTACCATTATCTTTACAATTTAGTAGAAAATATAGAATTGGATTTTGTGGAGACTGGTTTGAAGGAGATGGATTTGGCAGAATTGAAGGCTCAATTTTAAGTGCTTTAATATTAGAGAAAAAAATTAAAGACTTTATTAAATAATTTTTTTCAGAATGTGATCTATATCAGTGTTTTTTTCAATAATGAATTTATTTGTTTTATTTTTTATGCTATTAGGTTTGAATTTTTCGTAATAAATGTTCCATGATTTTAAGAAATCATTTTCAGCTTGCTTCTTATCCTTCCCCCTTTCTTTTATATCTCTTTGAATAACTCTTTTCATGCACTCATTTTTTTTAGTTTTTAATTCTAAAAAAATATAATCCTTATTATTTAAAGTGTTTGAGAATTCTCTGGCAAATATACCCTCAACAATTAAAAAACAATTATGCAATTATTTCTTGCTGACTGCCAATTTCCAGATATAGAGAATCAAGTGAAAGCTTATCAATTATTTGTGGAAGCTTGGGAAAATGGTGAAATGGCAAAATCTGATAAAACAGAAAAATTTGAGATGTTATTTAGAGTACATGCACCTGGAGAAGGGAGGGTAGTTTGTTTATGTAAGGCAGAGAGTGATAAAGAAATTTTCGAGCATTTTGCTCCATGGAGAGCCAAATTTGGCATTCATATGGAATTTACACCTGTAATAAGTTGTCAAAATATTGTTGATTACCATAAAGATTTGTTCAAAACTTTAGGGTAATTAGCTTAAATCTCAAATTTATCGTGATTAAACCTTTTTCCAATCTTATTTATAAAAAAAAAGATAGAAATTTTCCTTCTTCAAAAAATAAGCTTAAGAAAGAAGAAAACGTCAAATCTCAACCATTAATAATATTTGGTTTTATCATCTCATTAACTTCCATCTTTTTACTTTTATTCACCATTAATAATAAATTTGGATGATATATGAGTAATTAGAACTATTACCAGCGAACAAAAATGACCTATTATGAATAAAAATAACTAACTATATGGCATTTAACGAAGGGGGGATGGCTTCGGGCCTTCTAATCATTGCAGTATCAATAGTTTTTGCTGCCGGTTTCGGATTTTTAGTCTTGCATTTTGTGCCTGGTACTCCATTTTAGGTAATCACCAGCATTTGATTCACAAAATATCTTAAACATTAACAGTTTCTAAATCCTGCATTTGATTATCATCAGAATTGGAATTCTTCTTTAATCGATAGGCATAAACTAAAGATCCTAGAGCTACGGTACTAGAGGCAAAAATCCCCGATATAAGTATCAAGGCAAAAAGACCTCCTATTAGTCCACCTTTTAATCTAAGCAAATTTGATTTAATTAAAAGAATTGATAGAAAAAAAATAGTAGCTTTAAGAGAAGAGACTTTCAAAAAAGTAAATGGGTAAAAAGGATTTAACAACATTTCTTTAGAGTAATATTATTTAAATTGATTCTAAAAATAAATTTAAAAAACCGCATAAAAAAAGACTCAAATGAGTCTTTTAAGATCTAAATTAAATATGATGATTTATGCATCAGGATCAAAATTCTTTAGGTTTGGACCCGCAACAAGACCAACAAGACCAAAAAGTACTAAAGAACCAATTCCAAAACCTGCTGCCCATGGATTGAAACCACCCAAAGCAAAAGAAGCTAATAAATTCATGATTTAAAACATAATATCTCCGAGCTAGCATACAGATTTTTATGAAAAATATACCTATATTGAGACATTTCTTCGTAATTATTAGAATGGTTTAACTATCCCTGTATAAAAAATCCACAAAAATTTTATTATTTGTTTTATTATCGAGGCATCACTATTTGGTTGGCGCACTTTGAGACCATCAAAACTTTTTTTTTAATGACTTCCAACTATACATTTATTTATGATGGAGAATGCCCATTCTGCAATCATTTTGCTGAGCTCCTTGAGATCAAAAGCAAGTTAAATAATATTAAAATTCTTGATGGCCGTAAAAATTTAACTCTAATTAAATCCCTCCTAGATAAAGGTTATGACCTAGATAAAGGAGCTATTCTCCTGAAAGATGAAGAGATCTTTCATGGGCCAGATGCAATTAATACTATTTGCAAACAGATAAATAATCCCTCAAGTAGTTTACTTTTGTTTCTTTCTAGTGTGTTTAAATCAAATAAACGAACAAATTTGATATTTCCTTTACTAGTCAGAGCCAGAAGATTCGCATTAATATCAAAAGGTATATCAATATCCCTAGTTTAAAAATAAAAACTTTCTAAATATTAAATAACATATTTATAAGCTTCTGTATCAATAAATGATAATTAATTATTTCTTAGCTAGAACTAGGTAGTAATAAAAAGTATTAAATGATAGAAAACTTCAATCCCTTTATTTCATTGGGCGGTGATAACCAAAAAGTTAATCATATGGCTGAAGCGGCACTTGAAATGAATTTAACTTGCAATGATTTAAAGAAGGATTTAAATTTAACTGATGGTGATGTAGTGGATATGTTGCAACTAGTCATGGATAGGTTTAAAAATAGTAATTAAATAAATATCGTAATTAATTAATCACTATATATCTATTATTTTTTAATGAAAACAGTACAAATTGAGTTTTCGAAATATGAATTAGTTAACTTTTTATGGCCTGAATTAATAGAAGACTACGGATTTGATAAAGCCAGAAAAATAGTTTCTCAAGCTATTGACTTACAAAAAATGAATGGGACTAAAAATACCACCATGCCAATCATATTTTCAGGAACAGGAGGATTAGCTCTAATACCAATACAAATGCTAGAAAAAGAGAACTTTGAGATTAGTTATAAAGATAATCAAGTTTTAATATTTAATCTAAAAAGAAAGTCATTTCAAATCTTAAATGAAGCAAACTAATCTAAGTTAGTAATTTCTCGATAAAGCCAAAATTACCTTATAGTCTAGTAAAACACTCAATTTATAATGACTTTTGAAGCGACCTACCTTGGTTCAAATGGTTGGCTTATAAAATTTAAAAAAACCAATTTAATTATTGATCCTTGGCTCAAGGGAGATTTAATATTTCCTCCAGGTGAGTGGTTTTTTAAAGGATCATTAGAAGAAGAAATTTCAATAAATAAAAAAATAGATATTATTTTGTTAACCCAAGGATTACCTGACCACTGCCATGTTCCTACATTAGAAATGTTCAGAAAAGATATTCCTATAATTTGCCCTAAAAGTGCTGTTGAAACATTAAAAAAAATTGGTTTTAGTTCAATTAAAATGCTTAAGCCAACTGAAAAGACAAATCTTTTTAATTTAAGTTTTGAAGCAACTGCTGGGGCTCCAGTACCACAAATAGAAAATGGATATATTGTTAAAGACGATCTAGATAATGGTTTTTATATAGAACCTCATGGATATCTTGATGAAAATCTAAAAAAGCAAAGTCTTGATGCAGTCATTACTCCTACAAAAAATTTAGAATTACCCCTCGTTGGTTCTTTTGTAAAAGGTGCTGATGTAATCCCTAAATTGATTAACAAATTCAATCCAAAATATATACTTTCAAGCACCATAGGCGGAGATGCAAAATATTCAGGTTTTTTAAATAATTTTATTTCAGTTCAGGATTACGAAGAAGCATTAAATTGTAATCTTGTAGATCTAAAAAGTATGCAATCTATTATGATTTAAACTATCCAAAAAGATATTAATTAAGTCATTTAGTTTGAAAGTAAATCTACTTTAAAAGGAGCTCAAAAAAATTCATTCATTTTTTATTACCTCAATACTTTTATTAGCTTTAAATAGTAGCTATGTATGTGAAAATTCAAAGCTTAATCTTGTGATGAGAAATAATATTAATGGTGACTTTTCCAAAGTAGAAAAGATATCTGAGTTACAGCCAGGAGCATTTATAAATATTAATTGGAATAAAAAAAAACTTATGCTTCCATATTCTCTAAGAAAAGATTATATTTCCTTTACAGATAAAAAATGGGACTGGAGGTATAAATTTAATAAGGACGGATCGCCTGATATTAATAATCCTTCTTTATACGAACTACTACCTTCTGGGGAGATTAAAACACATTTTTGTGAAACAGAAGTTAATAAGCCAAACTTATAATTTCAAAATAAGTATTCTAGATTTTTTAACTTCTGAACTTCCTTCTAAAAATGAACAATCCAAAAAACCAAAATAATATTTCAAGATTTGTGAAACTTGAAGATTACAAAGTTTTTGATTATGAAATTCCAGAAATCTTTTTGGACTTCGTAATTAAGAAAAATGCTGTAAATGTTACGACTAAACTAAAATTGGTAAAAAAAAATAAGAATACCAGAAATCTAATTCTTGATGGTACAGATATATTAATAAAAAAAATATTTATAGATGACTCACTACTAGGAAAGGAATACTACAAACAGCAAAAAAATAACTTAAAAATTGAAAATATAATTAAAGATAATTTTTTATTAAAAATAGAAGGAATAATTAAACCGAAGAAAAACACATCCCTTTTAGGAATGTATGAGAGCAATGGAATTATAACTACGCAATGTGAGGCGGAGGGATTTAGAAGAATAAGTTTTCACTCTGATAGGCCTGATATTCTAAGCAAATACACTGTGAGAATTGAGGCAGACAAGAATGATTACCCTGTCTTACTTTCAAATGGTAACGTCGTAAAAGAAAATAATCTTGCAAATAATCGACATGAAATAATTTGGGAAGACCCATATCCGAAGCCCTCATATTTATTTGCATTGGTAGCAGGAAAGCTTAATTGTGTAAAAGATAATTACATAACAAAATCGAATAAAGAAGTAAAAATAAATATTTATGTTGAGTGTGGCGATGAAAAATATGTTCAACATGCAATAAATTCCTTACAGAAATCTATGAAATGGGATGAGGAGAAATATAAACTTGAATACGATTTGTCATTGTTCAATATAGTTGCAGTAAGGCACTTTAATATGGGAGCAATGGAAAATAAAAGTCTCAATATTTTCAACTCAAAACTAATACTCGCTAATTCTGAAACAACAACTGATGAGGAATTAGAAAGAATAGAGGGTGTGATCGCTCATGAATACTTCCATAATTGGACGGGTAATAGAGTGACTTGTAGAGATTGGTTTCAATTATCTCTAAAAGAGGGCTTAACAGTATTCAGAGATCAACAATTTACTGCAGAACTTCATAATCATGAAATCAAAAGACTTGAGGATGCAAAATTTCTAAGAAGAAATCAATTTAGAGAGGATTCTGGTCCAACATCGCATCCAGTAATGCCAGAAAAATATCAAGAAATAGACAATTTCTATACGACCACGATTTACGAAAAAGGATCAGAAATAATTAGAATGCTTAACAAGCTTGTAAAAGATGAAAATTTCTATAAAGGATTTAGTAATTACATCTCAACGTATGATGGTAAGGCAGCAACAATAGACCAATTTGTCGATAAAATTTTAGAAAACAATAAGGAAATCAATCCTAAAGAATTTAAAGTCTGGTATAAGCAAAATGGTACACCAAAAGTTAAATTCAAGAGAATCTGGGACCAAACAGACGAAAAACTTACAATTCAAGCCTCTCAAAGTAATCCAATAAAGAAGAACCCATATAATGATTTACCTCTAATAATTCCAATAAATCTGGCTATATTTTGCAGCGAAAATAAAATAATAGAAAAAACAGTTGTTTTAAAAACAAAAAAACAAGAATTTATTTTTAGGAATGTTAGATCTCACCTTCAAATCCCTTTTGTATCTTATTTTCGCGAATTCTCTTCACCAGTTGAGTGGGAATCTGACACTACCTTGGATGAAAAATTTTTAATCTTAAAATATGAAAAAGATTTTTTTACACTATCAAATAATGTAAGTGAATTATTTAAAAAAATCATTTTATGCAGATTAGATGAAAAACCAGATTATAAAATTGAAAATAAATTAATAAGTGCCTTAATATCATTTATAAAAAATAAAGATATTAATTTATCCCTTTTATCAGAATTACTAAGTATTCCGACATTTGCTGAAATTGAATCTGAGCTTGAAAATATAGACCCTTTAAAGATATATAAAACTATTGACGAATTAAATCATTTATTCGGTACTAAATTAAAAGAAGAATTACATTTTAAGCTCCAAGAAATAGAGACAAATCTAGATAAAGTTTGGCCAGAAGGTAAAAATGAGAGAAAGCTAATCGAAACTATTTGGAAACTACTCTTAAGCAGTGATGATAGTGAAATTAAAGGCAAAATAATTAATTATGTCGATAGTAATTCGATGACGCTAGCAAAAGCTGCAATGAATTCTTTCAGTAGAATTAATTGTCCTGAAAGAAAAATTATTTCAAATGTATTCTTCAATAAATGGAAAAATAATAGTGTCGTTTTGGATAGTTGGTTCTCATTTAATGCATCTATAGAAATTGATGAAAAAACAAGCAACATAGAAAAATTATTTGAAAATAAGTTTTTTGATTCAAAATCACCAAACACTCTAAGAGCTATATTAAATACATTCGTGACAAGAAATAGTAATTTTCATGCAATTAATGGTTCTGGCTATAAATATATTGCAAAAAAGATAATTGAATTTGATAAATTAAATCCAATAGTAATTTCCCGTTTTGTAAAAGTATTTAGTAGATATAATTATTATTCAGAACCTTACAAAAGTAATATGATAGAAACAATAAAGCAGATTAAAAAAAATAAACTATCAAAAAATACTAAAGAAGTTTTAGATGCAATAATAGAGTAATTTTTTGTTGATATTTAACTAAATTTAATAATAACGATTGTAAATATTAATAATAAAATAAATACAATATACTTATTAATAAAAATATAATCAAATACATTTTCGATATTATCTTTATTCCACTTTTTATTTACGTATTCCTTAGTTATAAATTTATTAGGTCTACCACAATATAAACATGTTGGGGAGGTTTTTAAAATTAAATTTTTACATTGGGGGCACTTTTTTTTTTCCATAATTTAATCTTACTGAATAAAATTGAAATCAGAAACAATAAATAAAATAAGTAATTTAAATTTTATTTATTATATTTTGATTAATTAAATATCATTGCAAAAAAAAAATTTGATTCTAACTATTTAAAAAAATTCAATATAATTAAAAATTAGTATTTGGTTTGAAATGTTTGCTATTGCACTGGGAATGTCCCCTGTCGAAAAAATCACTGTAGCAATATCTGCTTCAATTTTTATAATCGCCTTTACATGGGTCTCGATTAAGGGAGATTTAAGAAAACTTGCTAATGAACTAATTGAAGATAATGAAAATAATCAGGATAATTAAAAATCTTTTAACCTACTTTGCATGCAAGCTAGGATAATCAATAATATGCCTAATTTCTTTCAGAGAAGAGCCATAGATTTTTTCACCATTTAAGTGAACACCAATCCATTTTTCCTTTTGATTAAAAAAATTATTTTTAGTAGTATCCCTCTCGAGATAATATTTATTATCCCAATTTAAAGTTATATCCCAACCTTTATAATTTTCTATCATTGAGAAAGAGAGAACATACTCAAATAATACACAGAGAGACACTTAACAAAAACAAAGGAAATAAGTATTTTTTTCGTTATTTTTATTTAATATTTATGTAGTAGTGACTTTTATTTTAAGAGCAGCTTCATCTGCATTTTTTCTAGCCAAATTAATGTCAGAATTTGATGAGAGAACAACTCCCATTCTTCTGCCCTTTCTGGAAACTGGTTTGCCAAATATGAGCACTTTGGTCTTTTCAAATTCTAATGCTTCATTAAGACCCTCATAAATAGGATTTAGATTCTCTTGGTTAGAAAGTATAACTCTGGTTGCAGAGGGCTCTATTAGATCTATACGCGGTATTGGTAAATTTAAAAAAGCTCTTAAATGTAATTCAAATTCATTAATATTTTGACTAACTAATGTAACCATACCAGTGTCGTGTGGCCTTGGAGATAATTCTGAAAATATAACCTCACTTCCTTTTATAAAAAATTCTACTCCGTATAATCCAGCTCCATTAAGGTTATTTAATATTCTACTTGTCATTCTCTTAGCTTCAATAATTAAGGAATCCTTGATCTCTAAAGGTTGCCAACTACATTGATAGTCTCCATTAGATTGAAGATGACCAATTGGTAAACAAAAAATATTTTCACCGTTTTCTTTTCTTACAGTTAAAAGAGTAAACTCAAAATCAAAATTAATAAATTCTTCAATAATTACACCTTTAACCTTTCCTCTTGAATTTGATTGTGCCTGTTTCCAAGCATTTTGTAAATCATTTTTTGTTTGAACCAAACTCTGCCCTTTTCCTGAAGAGCTCATTAAAGGCTTAAGTAAAAGTGGGAATCCAATTTCATCTGCTTTTTTTTCTAAATCATCAAATTCAAAAATATAATCAAACTTTGCAGTTTTAATTTTTAAATCTTTAGAAGCTAAGTCTCTAATTTTATCTCTATTCATTGTAATTTCTACAGTTCTGGCGTTGGGAACAATATTGAATCCTTCATCCTCGAGTTCTTTTAGGGCTTCAATTGAAAGTGCCTCTATTTCTGGGACAACATAGTCAGGCGTAAATTCTTTTATAACATTTTTTAAAATATTTTTATCTCCCATATTAATTACTCTTGAATAATCAGCGACTTGCATTGCAGGAGCTTTTTCATATCGATCAATTGCAATAACTTCTAATCCTAATCTTTTGGATTCTATTACTAATTCTTTTCCAAGCTCGCCACTACCAAGTAATAAAATTCTCTTTTTAGAAAAAATTAATTCTTTCATATATATAAAACTTATTCCTCATCACCAGAAGGTTGTGAAGATGTATCATCTGTAATTTTTTTATCTTTAGAATAACTAAATAAAAAATTTCTACCAGACCAATTTTGACTTCGCATGCTATTAGTTATTGATCTTAAAATTGCTACTAAAAAAAAGATTCCAATCATTGCCCAAATAATTCTTTCTAAAGCAATTGCAGGTGAAAAACCTTGACCGGAATTAATAATTTCAGTAAGTGGGTCTAAAGGGTCCAAATTTAAACAGGTTAATAATATTAATTATAAATGGTTAAATAGATGAAAAATTAAAACTTATGAAAGAAATAACCAAAACTACCATATAAATTAAACACAATAAAGTTTATACAATGCTATCTTCAAAGGGTGCTTTTTTCTAGACATGCAAGTTGACGTACAAAATACTACTGTTCTTTCCGCAGACGGATCATCCATAAAACTAGGTGAATATTCAGGGGAAGTAATTTTAGTTGTTAATGTAGCTAGTTATTGCGGAAATACTGCTCAGTATGAGGATCTTCAAAAGCTACATGATTTATATTCAAGCAAAGGCCTAAGAATACTTGCATTCCCTTGTAATGATTTTGGAAAACAAGAACCCGACTCTCTTTCAGAAATAAAAGATTTTTGCACAACAAAATATGGAGTTAAGTTTGAAATCTATGAAAAAGTTCATGCCAAAGGCAACACCACAGAACCATACACAACCCTTAACAAAGTTGAACCTGAAGGAGATGTTGAATGGAATTTCGAGAAATTTCTGATAGGGAAAGATAGTAAAGTAATTGCAAGATTCAAGCCAGGTGTTAAACCATTTGACGAAAACTTAATAGCAGCTATAGAAGTAGCTTTAGATTCATAAAAACTTTCTTATAATTCAAACTTGAATATTGAAAATAAAGACACATTAAATTGAAAAAAACAAATTTTTCTAAAAAATATCCTATTTTAGTCTTCAAGCCAGTCTAATAATATTTTATTTAATTTACTGTCTAATAATATTTAATTTCATTTAAAATCTTGTTAATTATCAGAATCAACTTCTACGTCTATTATTTCATTTTTAACTGTTCTTTTCTTAGGTTTAATTGATTTTACCTCTGCCTCTACTTTATCTCCTTTAACTTCACTTTCTTCTGCTTCCTCTGGTTTTACTTCTGCCTCTACTTTTTCTTCTTTAACTTCACTTTCTTCTGCTTCCTCTGGTTTTACTTCTGCCTCTACTTTTTCTTCTTTAATTTCACTTTCTTCTGCTTCCTCTGGTTTTACTTCTGCCTCTACTTTTTCTTCTTTAACTTCACTTTCTTCTGCTTCATCTGATTTTACTTTTGAATTTGCTGAGCTTTGATCTTCATCTTTACTTAAAAGGAATTTCAATAGTTTTTTAAATAATAAGAAACCTTTTTCAATTCTTTTTGGACCTAAAATTGAAAGCAAAATTACTAAAATTATGAATATTTCAGGTGAATTTAAACCTAATAGTTTCATAAAATTTCATATTCTATTTATATTTTAGTACATGCTAAAAATTTAATCTAATTATTCTCAAAAGTTGGTAAATAAAGTTCCCTATTTGATGCAATTAAACCCTCTTCTTTGAAAAAAATCTCTAGGTCTTTTAAATCATTTATATCTACAAATTCACCACAATTATCTAATATATTATTATGAGTGAAATTCCATAAATCATCCAAATAGTCATCATCGTCTGGAAATGCTACAAATTTTAAATATGTATTATTCAAAGCATATTCACTAGCAAAATCAGAATCTAGACCTTCCCTCTTAGCATCACAATAAACTTTAGCAAATCTTTTTCCTACAGAAGTTTGAGCACTAGATAAATCTAAATTACCTTGTATAGCTTTTACATTTATTGGAGCAATAAAAATAATTATTGTAAGAAAAATAGATACTAATATGAACAAGAAAGAATTTCCTTTTTTAAATTCAACTTCATATAAACTAACAAAAAAAGTAATCAATTAGGCCCTTTTAAATTAAAGCCCTAATAAAAATTATAGAAGTAAAATAGAAAATATAAAATCAACTCCATATTGGAATTTATAATAAAAAAGATTAAAAAAGTTTAAATTCGCATGTCTTCAAATATAAAGCTCAAAGGAAGGGGAGTTAACAGGATAATTACGAGTAAGGTCATGCTATCGCCATTGGCAGGAGTTACAGATAACATTTTTAGGCGATTCGTTCGTAAATGGGCTCCTAACTCTTTACTTTTTACAGAAATGATAAATGCCACAAGTCTTAAAAAAGGATTTGGAACACAAAAAATAAATCAAATAGATTTAGAAGAAGGTCCAGTTGGAGTACAAATATTTGATAATAGACCACATGCTGTTTCTGAAGCTGCGAAACAAGCTGAAGACTCTGGAGCTTTCTTAATTGATATAAATATGGGATGTCCAGTAAAAAAAATTGCAAAGAAAGGTGGCGGCAGTGCCTTAATTAAAGATCGAAAACTTGCTATAGAATTAGTTAAAAATGTTGTAAAAGCTGTAAATGTTCCAGTTACAGTAAAAACACGACTCGGATGGGATAGTAAAGAAGAAAATATTGAGGATTTCTTATTTAACCTTCAAGATGCGGGAGCCACAATGATCACTCTTCATGGAAGAACTAGAAAACAGGGTTTTTCAGGTAAGTCAGATTGGGAAATGATCGGGAGGCTTAAAAAGTTATTGGAGATTCCAGTAATTGCTAATGGAGATATCAAAAATCCAGATGACGCACTTAATTGTTTAAAAAAGACAAATGCTGATGGCGTAATGATTGGACGAGGGATTTTAGGATCCCCATGGAAAATAGGAGAAATAGATTATGCAATAAGAGAAAATAAAAATTTTAAAGAGCCAAATGCAGAAGAAAAACTTTACTTAATTATTGAGCATCTTGATGAATTAATAAAAGAGAAAGGAGATCATGGCCTGCTAATTGCTAGGAAGCATATTTCATGGACATGTAAAGATTTTAAAGGGGCATCAAATTTACGAAATAACCTGGTTAGAGCTGTTGATAAAAATGAAGTTAAAAATTTAATAAATAAAATGATTAAAACTTTGAATAATGAAAAAAATACATTAACTTAAATATATTTATTCTTCAAATGAAAATAATTAGTAAAAAAACAAGTAAAAGAGTATGTGATCATATGAACAATGATCATATTGATTCAGTTCACAAATATCTTATTCATTATGGGAAGATATCAAGCTTTGAGAATGCTTATATGGAAGAAATTAATAACAGCTATATAAAAATCAATTACGATGGGAAATCAGCAATTATTAATTTTAAAAACGAAATATCTGAAGAAGACATTCATTCAACTTTAGTTTCTATGATTCAAGAAATTAAATAAAAATATTTAAAAAATCTAATTTTTATTTTCATAGTAATCAGTTATCTTTTTGCATTCATCAAATGAAAGCATGCTTAATCTAGAAGTGGCTTTAATTTTTAGAATTGCACAAACAGCTAATAAATCGGAGCTATCAATATTAAGTGCTTTAGAAAGCTCAAGCAGCCTGAGACCTTTCATTAGTAAGAATAAAAATCTATTTCTACATTATCAAGAACTTTGAAATCAATGGGCTGCATTTTTTCCTAAACCTGCAACGAATGGGAATGTTTGTTCATCACCAAATAAATCTTCTGCAGAAGAATTAGAAATATTAGTTTTTTTATTATTATCAGGCTTAATTTCTACAATTTCATTAGAAATATCATTTTTAATATTATTTCCAATTTCTTTTGCTAATAAACTATTATTATTAAAAAATATTGAAAAAACTAATACACATAAAAACAAAATAATTCTTTTCATAAAAAAATTTTATCTAATTCTATCTTCTTATGCCAATGAAGTTATTTAGGAAAAATAAACCATTTTAAAACAAATCTAAATAAATAAAGGTAAATAATATTCATTTGTCCAACTTATTTCTATTTTTGAATCTAATTAAAAAATAAAGACCTAGTAATAAAAGAATTGCTAGGGAGTACTGATTAAGAAAAACATAAACTATATAAACTAAAAATGGGAATAAGCAGGCCCTCTTGAAATATAATTTCTGTTCTTTTGTCATTTTTTTCCAATTTAAATATTCTTCCCATTGAAAAATTTTCTTCATTTTTCTCTTGCTATTACTACGATTAAACATAAATTTATAAATATAGTTTTAGTAATTCTTATATTAATAAATCATTTTAATCTACAATATCAAAATTAGTTTTTCATTTATTAAAAATATTTTTTTTAAAATGAATTCAAAACCAATTTGGAAAATAGAAAAAGTTGTTTTACCTCAACATGCAGATCATGCTGGAGTAATGTGGCATGGCACATATTTTAATTGGCTTGAAGAAAGCCGAATACATGCACTTTCACAAGTAGGTATAAGTTATTTTGAACTAACTAAAAATGGCTTAGATTTACCTTTAATTAATACTTCAATAAAATATAAGTCTCCTTTATTTCTTGGTGAAAAAATAACAATCGAGAGCGAATTTAATATACAAAGAAGCCCTAGGGTTAATATAATTTCAAAATTTTCTAACAAGAAAAATGAAATCTTAACTATCGCTGAAGTCAATTTAGTTTTAATAAATAAACTTAATTTTTCTATAATAAGAAAAAGACCAGATTTCCTCTCTGAAGCCTTTATGAGATTAAACGGTTGAATTTATTATCTATTAATTGAAAGATTTATTAAATTATTAATTATGAATATATTTCAAGTAATTGACTCTTATCAATATGAGATGGAATCAAGATATCAAGAAAAATCTATGCTTACAAATCTTTTTACAGAGCATAAATTCATTGGATGGTTAGGCTTGTTTATAGTATTTTTCTCAATCTTTGCAATTTTTGTTTTTCAATTTCTTGAATGGGAAAGTAATGACAATAATAAAAGTTAGGAAGATTTAATGTTTATAATTCAAGTGAATGAATTAAAAAATGGCTATCTACTTAAAAATAACGAACCCTACTGAGGTTGTAAAAAAAAAGACATCAAAATGGCTTACAGATATTACGCCTGAAAGAATTGACAGGAAATTGGTCGAGGATGAAGTGATTAAAGGTATTATCGAGCAATTAACATTAGAAGGAATTAGAGGAGAAATATCAGCAATTAATGGATTTGAAGTAAATGAATCTTCAGTAATAACAAAAAATAATTTTGTTATTAGAAAAACAAAAAACTTCTAGATCAAAAATAAAATTAGTTAATAAATATCTGTTAAAAAACTTTGAAAAATTTATTCTTTAAATATTTTATATCAATTGAATTAAGCCCTCTTTGTAAAGCAAAAGTGTTGTAAAAATTCCTGAGGCCCACATTAAACCTCTAGCTGTGGGGATATTAAATACATATGCACCAATATATAAAAAACGAAAAATAGGATGGATCAATGCTGCAATTATTGCAATATTAGAGTCAGTTAAAGTAATTAAACAAAGAAGACAAGCGGGTGCATGTATGGAAATACTTTCCCAACAATTTTGATGACACCAAACTGCTCTTTTTCCAAAAGAAGGTAATTCATCGAATAAAGCCCTTGGAGCAGACATATTTTCAACAGAATATCCCGCTTTAACTCTCCCTATAGTTAATGGAATAATTGATAATAAAACAACACCAACTGATAGACAAAGGCTCCAGGCAAAAGCTACTTGCATATGATTTAAATAATATTATTAGCTTAATAATTGAAGCTCGTTATCGTGATAAATGAAAAATCATTACCATAGATAAAACTATTCAAAAAATGCTGTAATTTATAAAAAAAATCATTTATGGATATTTCAAAGATAGTTTTAATTTTTGGCACAAGTTTACTAATATATTTTGCTTTTCTGTTTTTAGGATTTTTTCTTAAGAATAAAAATCTAAAGGCACAGAATCTAAAAAAAGAAGAATAGATTATTGATGCTACTAAAATTTACTATTTTCTCAATATTTTTATATCTTTTTGAATATATTTAATGGAAATAAAATTTGATACAAATAATAATAAGGGATATTTGAAATTAAATAAGACAGTTGCTGGTATATGAAAAAATTTTATAAATTTCTAAAAAGTTTTCTATTTATATCACTTTGGCTTATTTTATCCTCATTTTTAACCCAATATTGGAATACCTTTCATTGGGAATATATTTACTTAAACTTCAGAATTATATTTGATAAAGAATTTTGGTTTGTTTTAGAAAAAATTCTTTTAGGATTTGATATTGGCTACTGGTTAGAAGAAGCACTTAAATTCTTAAGTTATGAAATACCTAAAGAATCATTTAAATATTTACCAATTTATTTCGTATTAAAGTCTATTTGGATAATGAATTAATTTTCTATTTTTAATAGGTTTTAATAAATTCCTTGAAATTCTTGAATAAAGTCGGTGAATTTATTTTTCTTAAAACAAATAAAGTTCCTTTATCACCTCTACAGATTCTAAGCTTATTACTTAAATAAGTTATCTCTAACCACCCTAATTGTTCATTATTTATTTCTTTCATAGCCTTTACATTTTTTCTTCCAAATTTAGGACCTATAACACCAGCATGTGTAAATTTGACCCCAATTTTTTTTTCATTTATGTAATTAAGTCTTATTAAAATACCAGTACCAATAATTGATTTTATTCCTCTAGGTTTAAGTAAATTAAGACCATTTAAATTAAAGGAATCAAGAATTTGAAGATTATTAATAAAAGGAGAATATTTTAAAAAAGGGCTATTAGAATTACTCCACCTAAGCTCCCAAACACCCTCTAAATCATTTCTATCTTTGCTGAACGAAAAATTATGATCAATTTCAAGTTGTTCTGCAATAGTCTGAATACTCTCTGAATTTGGAGATTTAAGAAGTAAATTTAATAAATCATTTTCGGTTTCCATTTAATAAAGGCTGGAGTATAAAGCTAAGGATAAATACTTACCTCCATGTGCTATATTCTACCCAGAATATGTTGATTTGATGACAAAAAGCTATTGGCTAAAGAAAATTTCAATTCCAAATGCTGATTTATTTCTGGAATATGTAAGGACAGTATTGCCTTGGATTAAATCTGTGGGAGGAGTAATAGTAAAAAGAGATTTAATACAAGAATCAACTTCAAATGAATGGGATGGAGGGCAGCTTGGATTAGTAATTGAATTCGAATCAAAATTTGCTGCTAAAAAAGCATTTTATTCTGAAGTATTTCAAAAATATCTGCAGTCCAGAGATTTAATGGAACTAGTTACAATAAGTACTCTTTAAAAAAAATCAACCAATAGCGACCATACACAAACAACTTATAAGTATTTATTACTATTAAATCATTTATGTAATATTTATAACTTCACTAGCAATAGCATATTTTGCAAAATTTAATTGTAAAAGAAATCCGTTGATCAAATGAACTATTCAACAGAAAAAGATGATTATTTGATGACAACTCCATATACAAAAAAAATTCAGCAAAAGTTTGAAAAGGTTAAATCTTTTTTAGAGCAAAATGGATTTAATCCTTCATCAGAGAGCTTAATGCAAGATATAGTTAGCTCAGAAGAATATATCGCTAAAAATGGCTAATAAAATATCAGAATATATTCAGAGTCCTTAAATAATAAAAACCGCCTATTAAAAAAGGTAATAATATTCCAATAAATAAAAATATAGATTTCTTTGATTCGCCTTCTGATATGGGGTTAATTTCTGGTTCAATTGCAAAACCATTTTGTCTACCACCGCTTTCGGTTGTATAACCTTTTTTATTCATAAGAAAAATAATCTATGGAGATTATCTCATGTAAAAACTTATTTAAAAAAATTTTTTACATTTAGAATTAAACTGATTTTAAGATCTAATAATTGATTTCAATCTGAGATTTCAATTTGGCAGCTTTTTTTAAAAGACCTACAACTTCCTTACGGCCAGTAGCAAACTCAGCCTTGTTAAGTAACTCGCTATATTTTTTTGTGATTTCTCTATGATTCATTTGGAATGTTATCTTCAGTAAATTATAAAGTTACGAAAAAAAATTTTTGTATAAAAGATATCAAAAAAGAGTTTAAGTATCTTTACCTATTTAAACCAACCTTTTTTCTTTGGTTTAATCTCTTCTTTAATAACTTCTTTTTTTCTCCCAAATAATCCCTTTTTTTGGACTGGTAAATTCTGTTCAAAAGGTTTAGATTTTCTATTAAATAAGCCTTTTTTAGGTTCTTTTTTAATTGATTCTTTTGTGTCGGAAATCTTTGTTTTTTTAGGATTTGATTTTGAATTTTTGGGTTTACTATCTGCGAATAAAGTTTGA
>CACBVE010000016.1 GCA_902542595.1 uncultured Prochlorococcus sp. | reverse complement strand
GTTGCTGATACAAAACTTTTTAGAGATACACCTTGGATATTTAGATTCCTTTTCCCAATATTTCAAAAATTCATAACAAAAGGATATGTGTCACAAAGATTAGCAGGAGAGAGGGTGGCTCAGGTGGCAACGTATAAAGAATTTGCCAAGCCTGCAGTCCACTGGAGCTGGGGAAATCGTCAAAAAACTGGAAGAAAAGCTTTTTCTCAGAAGTTGTCAAAAAGAATAATTGATACTAAGACCTCTCAACAAACTTATGATCTAACAAAACAATTGGTTGGATTAGATTAATTAATACTAATCAAATCCTAATAAATCAAAAATTTCTCTATCTTTAAGTGGATTTCCTTCTAAGGGCTCTACGTTTTCAAGCATATTTTTGGCAAGAGATAAATATTCTTTTTGAACTTCAATAACATCTTCAGTTGGTTCCATTTCAAAGATGGTACATTTTTTTAGCCTTGATCTTCTGATGGCATCTACATCTTTAAAATGAGCCATGGTTTTTAAACCTGTTCTTTCATTAAATTTATCAATTTGATCTGTATCTTTTGATCTATTTGCTACTACCCCACCTAATCTGACTTTATAATTTTTTGCTTTTGCTTTAATTGCAGAGACTATTCTATTCATAGCGAATATTGAATCGAAGTCATTAGCTGTAACAATTAGACAGTAATTAGCATGTTGCAATGGAGCTGCAAATCCACCACAAACGACATCTCCAAGTACGTCAAAAATAACAACGTCAGTATCTTCTAATAAGTGATGTTCTTTTAGTAGCTTAACCGTCTGACCAGTTACGTATCCCCCGCATCCTGTACCAGCAGGAGGTCCTCCACTTTCGACGCACATTACTCCATTAAAACCTTCGAACATGAAATCGTTTGGTCTTAATTCTTCACTATGAAAATCTACCTCTTCGAGAATATCGATAACAGTAGGAACCATTTTGTGAGTCAAAGTGAAAGTACTATCATGTTTTGGATCACATCCAATTTGTAGAACTTTTTTTCCTAATTTCGAGAATGCTGCAGAAAGGTTTGATGATGTAGTTGATTTTCCGATGCCGCCTTTCCCGTATACGGCAATAACTAAAGCCCCTTCTTCGATATTTATTTTTGGATCTTGCTTTACTTGAACACTCCCTTCCCCATCAAGAGGTTTATTTATAGTACTTGTCATTTAGCTTAAAAAACACATTATTGTTTATATTCTTGCAGCGTAAATACCCATGGAATATATTTCTAAACAAATGTTTATTTATTTGTATTAAAAGTGCAAAATATGTTTTTATAACTTCATTTCTAAGACTTAATATATTCAATTATGAGTGAAAATACTCATGTTTAAATTATAACTTATTAGTAAGAATTAACTGAAATATGCTTTAGCGTCGTAAAGGGTTTCATCGCTTATTTCTGGAATTCCTCTCAAGATTGCGTATTTTTCTGTATTTGTTTTGACTTTACCTCTTACAAAAAATGGAACCTTTGTTAATTCAGCTCTCCCAGATTCAGTCCAGATAATACCCTCTTTACTATTTTTATCTTTTTTCTCTTCAGAATTTATAAAATCCTCTGTTTTTGTTGCTGTATTTCCTAAATGGCTTTGATGGCCATCAACAAACTCAAAGTCATGTTTAAACATATCAATAAGATGCTCTTCTAAGCCCATCATTAGTGGATGAACCCAGTCATCAAAAATCACATTTGCTCCTTCCCAGCCCATCTGTGGGCTATATCTTGCTGGAACATCTTGAACATGCATTGGTGTACTAATTACTGAACAAGGAATGCCCAGTCTCTTGGCACTATGCCTTTCCATTTGAGTGCCTAAGACTAGTTCAGGGGCGGCTTTTTTCATGGCATCTTCTACTTCTAGATAATTATTAGTAATTAGAGCTTCTACATTTAGTTCTTTTGCAGTTGCTCTTAATTGTCTCGCCATCTCCCTACTATATGTCCCAAGACCAACTACTTCAAAACCTAATTCTTCTTTGGCAATTTTGGCAGCCGCGATTGCATGTGTTCCATCACCAAAAATAAAAACCCTTTTCCCAGTTAAATAGTTTGAGTCAACTGATTTTGAGTACCAAGGAAGCTTTGATTTGTGTTCTAATTCTTCTTTATTAGTCAAAGGGAGGTCTAACTTATTATGAACTTCATTTATAAATTCAATTGTATTTTTTATTCCAATTGGAATTGTGTTTGTATATTCCATTCCAAAGTTACGTTTAAGCCATTCACATGATGCTTCAGCAATTTCTTGATAAAGACAAATATTTATATCCGCATCAATTAATCTTTCAATATCTTCTGGACTAGCACCTAATGGAGCAACAACGTTAGTATCTATTCCTTGTTCTGAGAGTATGCGTTGGATTTCAATAACATCATCCCTGCATCTAAATCCTAGTAATGAAGGACCTAATATATTGACTTTTGGTCTGCGACCTAATTCCTTCCACCTTAGAGGACTTATTTTTTCTAAAGAACTTACTTTCTCTTTTAAAAGAGTTCTTATTAATTGATAAAAAGTTTCTGAAGCGCCCCAATTTTCTTTTTTGCTATAAGCAGGTAATTCAAGATTAACAATTGGCATATCAAACCCCATCCCTTTTGCAAGCGCTCCAGGTTGATCTTGAATTAGTTCTGCTGTACAACTTTCTCCAACTAAAAGAGTTTTTGGTTTAAATCGTTCTACAGCTTCCTTAATATTTTTCTTCACTAATTCAGCAGTATCGCCTCCGAGGTCTCTAGCCTGGAAAGTTGTATAAGTCACTGGAGGCCTTTGCCCCCTCCTCTCAATCATTGTAAAAAGAAGATCTGCATATGTATCTCCTTGAGGTGCATGAAGAACATAATGTATATCTTTCATTGAAGAGGCAATTCTCATCGCACCAACATGTGGTGGCCCTTCATATGTCCATAGAGTTAATTCCATATTGTTTTAATGCGTTACTAAAGTTTTTGTAGTTAGTATTTGGTTCCTTCTTAAAGGTTTGGAGAAGAGACCTGCTAAGTCTGCGGCTTGATCAATACCATGAATTGGACTAAATACCATTTCTATTGACCACTTAGTACTAATTCCTTCGGCCTCCAGAGGGTTAGCTAAACCCATCCCACAAACTACCAAGTCTGGATTAGATTCCCTTACTCGATCTAATTGTTTTTCTACATGTTGCCCTTCGACAATTTTTGTATTATCAGGTAATAAATTAATCTCCTCTTTCATTAAATCTTTATTTAGGTAAGGAGTGCCTACTTCTATAAGATCCATTTCGCATTCATTATGCAAAAATCTTGCCAAAGATATCTCCAGTTGCGATTCAGGAAGAAGAAATAATCTTTTCCCCTTAAGTATTTCTTTGTGAGATTCAAGAGCAAGTTTCGCTCTATTAATTAAAGGCGAAATAATTTCATGAACTTTAAGTTCACTAATTTTGAAAGCTTTCGCAGCAGCTAAAAACCATTCAGTACTTCCTTCGATACCAAGAGGAAATGGAGCCGAAATTATTTCACAACCACGATGTTTTAAGTCTCGAACGGTATCACTTAAATAAGGCTGAGTTAATAAAACTTTTGTATTTTTGCCTATCTTTGGTAATTCGGTTGATTGACGGGGTGGGAAGCTCTCAATATTTGAAATTCCTAAATTTCTAAAAATCTTTTTAAATCTATCCTCTACATTATTTGCGAGAGTCCCAACTAATAATAATTTCTCCTCATTTGATGACTCCATTAATGGAATTAAAGCTTTTAAGGCGCCATCCTCTCCTTGGGTAAAAGTTGTTTCTATCCCACTGCCAGAGTAATTAACGAATCTCACTTGACCTAAAAATCTTTTATTTAATTTATCTGCAACAGTGGCAAGATCTAATTTGATTACCTCACTTGGACAAGATCCAACTAGAAAAAGAGTTTTTATTTCTGGTCTTCTTGCAATAAGATCATTTACCACTCGATCTAATTCTTCATGAGCGTCAGCAAGACCAGCAAGATCTTTTTCTTCAAGAATAGCCGTCCCAAATCTTGGCTCAGCAAAAATCATAACTCCAGCAGCGCTTTGAATTAAATGGGCACATGTCCTTGATCCTACAACTAGAAAAAATGCATCAGGCATTCTTCTGTGGAGCCAAACTATTGAAGTTAACCCACAAAAAACTTCCCTGGGCCCAGTTTCCTTATTAAATTCAACTTTACTCATTAAAAATTTTCAAGATCTTATATTTCAAGCTTGCATATACTTTTTAATTTAAGAAAGTAATTAATAAGTTCTCTTACAAAATAAACACATTTAAAAAACTTATATGAATGTTTAAATACTTAAATGGGAATTATCAAAAAAAAACTTTTAGGGAGTATTTTAATTTCTATAGAAGGAATTTCCTTGACTTATTTTTGAAATTTTCCACACATTCCTAGCTATTTTCGTTGCTAATAATCCCGCTCTTTCTAACTTAGATTTCCCGGGCTTTGCCCCAATTAAAGCTGTCACTTCTGAAGTGGTTAGAGGTGCTCCGGTATTTATAGCTAATTGCGTTAATTCCAATCTATTTCTAAGGTTCTTAAGATTAACTTTTTCAATTTTATCTTCTTCTAACCAACTAAAAGATGGGTCTTTCTGGGATAGTTTTTGCATCAAGCTTAGGCTAACTAATCCAAGAGTTTGATCAGGAGTTAATTCTTTTTCAGTACCAGAAACATTTGGTTCTTTTTTTTGAGAAGTTCCCATAAAAATGCATATCTTTTACTTGAAGTTATCGTTTTGTGGGAAGCATGCAAGTAAATTTAATAGAAAAATGAACCATTATCCGTTATAGTCGCGTGAATGGAACCAACTTCTAGTTTAAACAGAGGGGAACGAAAAAAAGGGAGTTCTCTTGTCACAGGATCTGAGGTGCAATCTCAGGCAAGTGGTGCAAGCTGTTTTATTACAACTGATTCAGAAAAGTCTTTGGTGTCCAGACAAGCAAGTCAAGTTGAGCAAATTGAGTTGAGAACATATGTTTTTTTGGATTCTCTTCAACCTCAATTAGCTGCATATATGGGGACGGTTAGTAGAGGTTTTTTACCTATACCTGGAGATTCATGCCTTTGGATGGAAGTTTCACCTGGGATGGCCGTTCATAGAGTCACTGATATTGCCTTAAAAGCAAGTAATGTAAGACTTGGTCAGATGATTGTTGAAAGAGCATTTGGCTCTCTTGCTCTTTATCACAAAGATCAAAGTACTGTTTTACACTCCGGGGATGTTGTTCTAGATGCTATTGGAAGTGAAGTTAGAAAAAGAACCAAACCTTCAACAAGTTGGACAGAAGTTATTCGAGCTATTACTCCAGATCATGCTGTTTTAATAAATAGACAAAACAGAAGTGGATCAATGATTCAATCTGGAATGAGCATGTTTATATTAGAAACTGAACCCGCTGGGTATGTCTTAAAAGCGGCGAATGAAGCAGAAAAAGCATCAAATATAACTGTTGTTGATGTAAAGGCAGTTGGCGCTTTTGGAAGATTAACTCTAGCAGGGAAAGAAGGAGATGTAGAAGAAGCAGCAGCAGCTGCTATAAGAGCAATTGATGAAATTTCAAATTATTGATAATTTTTTAATTTAAACCAATTTCTTTTTTGAGGAAAGGGGACATAATTTTGGCAGCCTTACCCCTGCTTCCTAACTTACTTAGTTGTGATTGTGAGAGTTCTCCATAAACAGAGTTAGCTTCTTTTACCCAAAAAATAGATTCGAACTCCCCATTTGGATATTTTGGAGTCTTAAGAATTTCTCCCCAGCATATTCCAGTTGTATCCTTCACTAAGTTTCCAGAAGGATCACATAAAACCATACAACTTATAAATCTTGCGCTCCTATAAGGACTATCAGAAAGTTCATTAATTAATTTTTTAATTTTTTCAGCTTTGTTTTTGGCATATCGAGCAGAATATATGCCTGGTCGACCATCTAAGATATCCACTTCAAGTCCTGAATCGTCAGCTAATGCCCAAGTTTTTGTCTCTAAAGCAGCTGCTTTTGCTTTTAAAAGTGCATTCTCAAAATATGTGTTTCCAGTCTCTTCGACATTTAAATATTCTGGTTGCTTCTGAACCCTTAAAGACAAAACATCCAGCATTTCTGAAATTTCAGAAACTTTATTTTTGTTGCCACTCGCAATAGTTAGGACTGGAAGGTTCAAAATAACAAATAAATTTATTGAGTATATTATCTTACTTCAAAGCTAGATACGGAGACAGGAAAGGTTGAACATTCCACACCTGTATAGACAGGGCCTGCCTCGTACGGAAATAACATAATGTAAATTTTTTCTTAACACAACAGTATGTTTTGATGCACTAACTAATTTGCATAAGTATTGACATATCAATAGTACCAAGGGTGATAAGTTTAACTTATGAATGATAGAAAAAACATTAATGGAGATTTTATAGAAAACGCTTGACTTATAAGTACTTAATGAAGCATTCTTCGAATTGAACATTCCACATTTAGTAATTAGTAGACAATGGCTACAGAAACAATGGGTATCGCTCTCGGCATGATCGAGACACGCGGACTTGTACCTGCAATCGAAGCAGCAGATGCAATGACAAAGGCTGCAGAAGTTCGCCTTATTGGCCGTGAATTCGTAGGTGGCGGTTATGTCACAGTATTAGTTAGAGGCGAAACAGGCGCAGTTAACGCAGCTGTAAGAGCTGGTGCTGATGCTTGTGAAAGAGTTGGTGACGGTTTAGTTGCAGCTCACATTATTGCTCGTCCTCATAGAGAAGTTGAACCTGCTCTTGGTAACGGTGAATTTCTTGGTCAAAAGGACTAATTAAGTAAAGCAAAATTTATAAATTTTGCACGATAATTATTTTCCCTACACAGACCTAAATTTAACCTTATGAGTAAGAAGTATGATGCAGGGGTAAAGGAGTACAGAGATACCTACTGGACTCCTGAATATGTACCCCTAGACACCGATTTACTAGCCTGTTTCAAATGTACAGGTCAAGAAGGTGTTCCCAGAGAAGAAGTTGCAGCAGCTGTTGCCGCTGAATCTTCAACAGGTACTTGGTCAACAGTTTGGTCCGAGTTACTTACAGATTTAGAATTTTATAAAGGACGTTGTTATCGAATCGAAGACGTTCCTGGAGATCCTGAAGCTTTTTATGCTTTTATTGCATATCCTTTAGATCTTTTTGAAGAAGGTTCTATTACAAACGTATTAACATCTCTAGTAGGAAACGTTTTTGGATTTAAAGCTCTTAGACACCTACGTCTAGAAGATATTAGATTCCCAATTGCTTTCATCAAAACTTGTGGTGGTCCACCAAATGGAATCGTAGTTGAAAGAGATCGTTTAAACAAATATGGAAGACCTCTTCTTGGTTGTACCATTAAACCTAAATTAGGATTATCTGGTAAAAACTATGGTCGAGTTGTATATGAGTGCCTCAGAGGTGGTCTTGATTTAACGAAGGATGACGAGAATATAAACTCTCAGCCATTCCAACGTTGGAGAGAAAGATTTGAGTTTGTTGCAGAAGCAGTTAAGCTTGCTCAGCAAGAAACTGGAGAAGTTAAAGGTCACTACCTAAACTGTACTGCCAACACTCCTGAAGAGCTTTACGAAAGAGCTGAATTTGCAAAAGAGCTAGATATGCCAATCATCATGCATGATTATATAACTGGTGGTTTTACTGCAAATACTGGATTAGCAAACTGGTGTCGCAAAAATGGCATGCTTCTACATATTCATAGAGCGATGCATGCTGTTATTGATAGACATCCAAAACACGGTATCCATTTCAGGGTTCTAGCAAAATGTTTGAGACTCTCCGGAGGAGATCAATTACATACTGGAACTGTTGTTGGAAAACTAGAAGGTGATCGTCAAACAACTCTCGGTTACATTGACAACTTAAGAGAGTCATTTGTTCCCGAAGATAGATCAAGAGGTAACTTCTTTGATCAAGATTGGGGTTCAATGCCAGGAGTATTTGCTGTCGCATCAGGTGGTATTCACGTATGGCATATGCCTGCACTCCTAGCAATTTTTGGAGATGATTCTTGTCTTCAGTTCGGTGGAGGAACACATGGTCATCCATGGGGTTCAGCTGCTGGAGCTGCAGCCAATAGAGTTGCTCTAGAAGCTTGTGTAAAAGCACGCAATGCTGGTCGCGAAATCGAAAAAGAGAGTAGAGACATTCTTATGGAAGCTGCTAAGCACAGTCCTGAATTAGCTATCGCTCTTGAAACTTGGAAGGAAATTAAGTTTGAATTTGATACCGTCGACAAACTAGACGTTCAAGGTTAAACCAAATTTCAAAATTGAGGAGATTCTTCTTCTCCTCAAACTTCTACAAATCTCGTTTTATTACGAGTAATTTCATTCACATTTAAATTAATTATGCCTTTCCAGAGCACAGTAGGCGACTACCAAACAGTTGCAACCCTGGAAACATTCGGTTTCTTACCACCGATGACCCAGGAGGAAATATACGATCAAATTGCATACATAATTGCTCAAGGCTGGAGTCCTGTTATTGAGCATGTTCACCCTAGTGGAAGTATGCAAACTTATTGGTCTTATTGGAAACTCCCATTCTTTGGGGAAAAAGATCTTAACTTGGTTGTAAGTGAATTAGAGGCATGTCATAGAGCATACCCTGATCACCATGTAAGAATCATCGGATACGATGCTTACACTCAAAGCCAAGGAACAGCTTTTGTAGTTTTCCAAGGACGTTAAATCTACTTTATGTAGTAAATATCTTTCTCCAAAAATATTTTTGGAGAAAGTTTTTTCAAAAGAGTTTCACATTTGAAGATTATGTCAAAAAAAACCAGTAGAGAGATTGCACTAGAAAGAAGAAAGGCAATGAGTGATAGCGGTAAAAAAGCTGCTGCTTATTCTTCAACTACTAAAGATAGAGTTCGATCTTCTCAAGATATACAGATTTCTGGGACTCAGTCTTCTCATAATAATCATAATATTTCTAAACCAGCTACAAAACATATTCCAAAAACTCAGGTAAACAGAAATGCTTCAACAGCTTTATCTAGTAAAGAGTTAGTAATAGAGAGACGAAAAGCAATGTCTACCCATGGGAAATCAGCTATAACTTCATCCGATAGAACCCGTACTGATGTTAAAAAAGAAAGTCCTGTAAATACAGTTAAATCAACTGTAAGTAAAAATCAAGAAAGTCAGGACTCAACTAGTACAGAATCTAAGTCCCTAAAACCCAATGTTAAGAGAAGAATTAATCAGAAGAGAAAGCCTATTACTAATACAAGTAGAGATATTGTTTTAGCGAGAAGAGAAGCTCAATCTAAACATGGTAAATCAGCAACTAAACAAAATACTAGTGCCGCTTCCTTAGCTAGAAGGGGAGACCCAGATTTAAGTAGTAGAGAAATTTCTCAGAGAGTGAGAGAGCTAAGAAGTAAAACTGGTGCCACAGGCAAAAAAAGGTAATAGTAAATGTAGACCATGTGGTCCAAATAAAAATGGTGCCAAACAAAATATTGCAGATGCTAGCTGGAAAGTTGGTAAAAGTGAAACTGATTCAGGTCAAATAGTAACTGGAACTCAAGCTAATAGATCTGTAAAAACTACAGGTAATGAAGCAAGTACATGCAGAACTGTAACTGGTACTCAATATATGGGAGCAGAAGTTATTGATCAATTTTGTCAAGATAGACCAAGTTATAAACAACCACTTAGATCTACTGTTACCTCTACAACATCAGGTAATAAAGTAACTGGAAATGAAGTTGGTAGATCTGATAGGGTCACAGGCGATGAGCCAGGGACTTGTAAAAACCTTACAGGTACTGAATATGCATCTTCTAATCAATCGCAGAAGTATTGTGGTGATGTCCCAAGAAATCCTTCAAAGGTTAAACACAGCACTACAATCGATGGATTAAAAGTATCTGGATCACTTCCTGGTAGATCAACCCTAGTTACTGGAGATGAATCAGGTTCTGGACATCAATTAACTGGGGATCAATATCTTGGCTCTGAGCCAAATCCAAAAGGTAAAGCATTTGAAAAAGTAGGCAGTTACAACACTCTTAACGGGAATAATGTAACTGGTACAGGGGTTGGAAGATCAGACCATATGACAGGCAATGAACATGGGAGTTGTAAGAATGTAACTGGCGATGAGTACATAGGATCTCAACAATATGAGAAGTTTTGCGGTTCAAAACCAAAACCAGAAGCTAGAAAAGTAGGTTTAAGCCTTTCTTCAAAGTCAAATTTAATAAGCGGCACTATGACAGGAAGATCAGAAATAGTAACTGGAGATGAACCAGGTTCATGCAAAGTGCTAACAGGAACACCATACGCAGGCTTAGATCAGATTAATGAAAATTGTAGTACTGAGATTTCAGAAGACATAAAATCCCGAGCAACAGTTAATTCTGGAAATAATTCAAATGCCAGACTTACAGGACAGCAACCAGGAATTGGCGGAGTCATGACAGGTGCTAAGAAAGGTGCTTGTAAAAATTTAACAGGTACTCCCTACGTTGGTGGAGATCAGCTCTCACAAGCTTGTGACAATCCTCCACATGATGCGGCTTATGCCAATCCGGAGAAGTCGGCAGGTAACTCTTGGAAGGAATTCTCTGTTAAATCACCATCAAGAGATAAATATTCTGAAAAAAATACTCAAGGTGTTACAGGTAATGAATATGAAAATGGTTCAAAGGTAACAGGACCTTTTGATATGGCAGTTGATAAGGTCACTGGCACTGAAAAATTTAGATTTGAACCGAATAAAAATATTACTTATAAACAAAAAATGCAAATTCAAGAGGCAGACCGTGCTGCAAAGACACCAGAAAAAAGAGTCGCATCAAGGATTACTGGAGAAGGACAATCAGTGGGAAACGTAACTGGTGATGATTGGGATCGTGGTGATAAGGTAACAGGCACAGAGGGAGCTTCTTCTAGAAAGCGAAATCCATCAAGAGCAGGATTCATGAGCGCAATGCCCACTATGGACGTTAAAAGGAATGAGGAAACGGAAAAACCAGATTTCTTGATAACTGGATCTAGTGGAAATACTCGTGAAGGACAACTTGTTACCTTTTCAGGTGGTGCAAGAGGTTAAGTAAATAATGCCTTTAAGAGGACTGGCTAAAGCCAAGAACTTCACATTGGGGCCAACCGCTCCAATGAAAACCTTTACTGAAAATATACATATACAAACTAAAGAATCAAATAATTTCCGAAATTCTGGAAAGTCTCATAAATTAACCAATAATATTCAAAATGAAAATCTATTTAGGTATGAAGGCAAAATAAAAAGTGATTTTGACGAAATTGTTCCAACTCTAAAGGAAATTGCTCGAATCCAACATCACGAAGATTTTATTAATAAGGCTCAGAAAATATCAAGAAAAAATTTGGGAATAGATTTACCTCTCCATGTATTAGATAAATCTTGGGTAAAACCTCTTGATATGAGAGCTTTATATGCATGGTGTGCTTTTAAACAGCATGAGAAACTTAGCGACAATTTTTTTAACAATGATCCACTTGAAGGTGCTGCTGGAAGTAGGGATGCGGAAGATTTTGAAAAATTTCTCTTAGATTGTGGAATACATTTACTTGATATAACTCCTTGTTCAGATGGAAGGTTAGCTCATTCAGTTGCTTATGTAATGAGAATACCTTTTAGTTCAGTAAGAAGAAGATCCCATGCTGGAGCACTGTTTGATATTGAAAATACCGTTAATCGATGGGTAAAAACTGAACATAAAAGATATAGAGAGAATGTTCCTAATGAAGCTCATAAAGATACCAGGTACTTAAAAGTCGTAACTTATCATTTTAGTTCAGTAGATCCTTTACATCAGGGATGCGCAGCACATGGCAGTAATGACGAGTTAGCTGCAGCAGAAGGTAGAAATAAATTATATGCTTTCAAAGAGGCTGTAGAGAATAGCTTTTGCTGCGGAGCTTCTGTGGATTTAATGTTAATTGGACTTGATACAGACACTGATTCTTTAAAAATACATTTATCAACTAGCGATGGCGGCATAGATTTAGAAAAAACTATTTCTACATTAGAAATTTATAATTCAACAATAAATTTTTCAAAAGAAGATGCGGAAAGAGAAATTTGCCAGACAATTTCTAAGCAATCTTCAAAAGATAAACTCAATGGAATGGAAAAATTTACATATAAATTAATTGTCAATAATATTTCTCAAATTGATTATGTTAAGAGTTTTCATAATGGTTCTTATGAAGATATTGGACATGCAGAGAGGTTTATTGGAGTAGGAATAGGTTTCAAAGAAGTACATCTCAGAAATTTAACTTATTTTGCTCATTTAGATACAGTCGAAGAAGGGGCTCCAGATTTAGATGTTGGAGTAAAGATTTTTACTGGATTAAATGTTTCTCAAGATCTACCTATTCCGGTAGTAATAAGATTTGATTACTCTGGGAAAGTGCCCGGTGCAAAAGAGAGGGCAATAAATGATTGTGAAAGAGTTAATAATGCGATATCAATTAGATATAAAAATTTAGTTGAACAAGGTTTGTTACATACTTGCTCTACTATTAGAGATAGGGACAACATTCATTCCGCCCAAATTATTGGAATGTCTTTAGATAAAAAAACAGAGGAGGCTCACTAATTATGTTAATTTGCAAGGTTATAAAACCACTTGTTTCTACCAATAGGATTCCTGGTTTTGAACATAAACATCTGCAGGTTGTATTAGATGGTTCTTCTAGTAAAGTTGCAGTTGATGCTGTTGGCTGTAAGCCAGGAGATTGGGTTATTTGTGTTGGAAGTTCTGCTGCTAGAGAAGCTGCGGGAAGTAAATCTTATCCAAGCGATTTAACGATTGTTGGAATTATTGATCATTGGGATCCTGACAAGTCATAAAAAGGAGGGTATTAATTGTGGAAATTATGAAGGTATTAGGAAGGATGGTATGCACTCAAAGAGTCGCTGGCTTAGGCCATATGAATTTACGAATTTTAGAAAATAATAAAGGAAAGAAATTAGTTGCTGTTGATCCTGTTGGAGCTAGAGAAGGTAACTGGGTTTTTACTGCTAGTGGCTCTGCCGCTAGATTTGCATGCCCTAATCCAGAAGTTCAAACCGATTTAACAATTGGCGGGATTATTGATTATTGGGAGAGTGACTAAAAATTTTTATCTTCAAAAATTTAATGAGAAACTTTGTTGAAGGTATAGTGTAATTAGTTTTTAATAAAGAATTTAATGTGGAAAGAAAGAGAATCACCTTTGAGGATTGAAAAAAGATTTGAATTTGATCAATACTCAAAAATTAGTAAATTCATGGGGGAAATTGAGAAATTATGTAAAGAAAGGGATATCTATCCAAATATCAGCTTCGGTAAGAATTTTGTAAGTCTTTCAATATTTTTAGACAATAAAGAAATATCAGACAAAGAAAAAGACTTCTCAATGGATATTGATAAGTTTTATTTAGAAGATTAGTCTTTTTTAATAATGATTTGGCTTTGAAATATCTCTTTTGATTAAAGCCATTAAATATGTTGGTGCTTTATATCTACCAGGTAAACATCTATTTAAAGTTTCAAGATGACTCCAACACACTGTCTTTTCTATATCTTTAACTGAGTTTCCTTTTAAAATTAATAGTCTAAGAGCTTTGCAAAATAAAGGATAACCTGCTTCTAGTTCATCTATATTAAGCTTTGCTGCTGACATAGATCAAAGTTGAATTATCAACTAATAATCTAAACAACTATGGTGCACAATTGGTTCATATTTCAAATTTCTCAATAATTAGAAATTAATCTAGAAATGCGACGCAATCTATTTCAATTAAAACTCCTTTTGGTAGAGATGAAACTTCCACACAAGCCCTTGCAGGAGGATTCTCAACATTAAAAAAATCACTATATATTTTATTTACAATTTGAAAATTACTTAAGTCTGTTAAGTAAATAGTTGTTTTTATTACATCCTCTATTTTGGCTCCACCAGCCTTAAGAACTTCTGCGAGATTTTTTAAAACTTGAATAGTTTCCTTCTCTATATCACCCAAACATTTTATTTCATTAAAAGCTGGGTCTATAGCAATTTGACCAGAACAATAGATAAAATCCCCAGCTTTTATTGCTTGATTATAAGGTCCTACTGGATCTGGAGCATTTGATGTTTTAATTACTTGTTTGGGGGACATTTGTTTAAGAAGATACCTATCTATTTAAACCCATAAATCTTTATTTGCTCTTAAAAAAATAAATTCTTCTAAATTTTTTGCTCTTAAGAAAAGGTTTATTTTCATCTCTTCATCAAGTAAAAATGGAATTGTTAATTCATTAAGAGAAAGTTTTTTTTCAACTTCCGAAAGTTTATTTTTTATATCTTGATCTTCTGGCTTGAGGTTCAATGCCCACAATATATTTCCCTTTGTATATTCATGTGCACAATATATAAGGGTATTTTTTGGTAAAGATTTGATTCTTTCTAGTGAAGAATACATTTGTTGATAAGTTCCCTCAAAAATTCTTCCACAGCCCCCAGAAAATAATGTGTCACCAATAAAAAGAACAGGATTTTCTCCATTCAAAAAGAAGGCAATATGTGAGCTTGTATGTCCTAATACTTCAATTATTTTTATATCTTCACCTAAAATACTCAAAGTTTCTCCATCCTCTACAGATACATTTTGAAAAGGTATTCGCTTTTTTTCTTTGGAAGAAGCAATCACTTTTACATTTGGCCATCTTTCAATAAGAGACTTCGTCCCTCCAATATGGTCAGAATGATGATGAGTTTGCAAAATAGCTTCTAATTGAAAATTGTTTTCATTTATATATCTAATAACTGGTTCGTGAACCGATGGATCTACAACCACAACGGATTTATCTTTTACCAACAACCAAATGACGTTATCACTTAAAACTCTAAGTCCGATTATATTTCGAGCTTTATTAAATTCCATTGTTAACTTAGAATGAAGAATCCTTGGAAGAAATTGATCTATGTTTACTATAGCTTTACCAAAAGGAGCTCTGTTAAAAGATTCAATTTCAACTTTTAAAAGAGCTGGGTTAGATTTCTCAGATGCGTTGGACGAAAATAATAGATCATTAACCTTCGAATCAAATTGCAAACGGGCAAAAGCTTTATTAGTAAGAAATGGAGATGTGCCTGTTTATGTAAGTTATGGTCAGGCTGATTTGGGCATTGTTGGGGATGACGTTTTACGAGAATCTGAATTAAAAGTCGCAAAGTTATTAGATTTAGGATTTGGGGGTTGTCATATGTCGTTGGCGGTTAAGAAAAATAGCAATTATTCAAAACCAACTGATCTCCCAGCGAATTGTAAAGTAGCAAGTAAATTTATTAAAACAGCAAGATCTTATTTTGAAGAATTAAATATTCCTGTAGAAATAGTTCATTTGACAGGATCAGTCGAGCTTGGTCCTATTACAGGAATGGCAGAGGCAATAGTTGATTTGGTTGCAACTGGAAAGACTCTTAAAGAGAATGGTTTAATTAAAATAGATGATCTTTATTACTCGACTGCAAGACTAATTGGAAATCCTTTATCTATGAGGTTAGATGATAATCATCTCAGAGATACTATTTTATCAATAGAATCAACTAATGCTTTATAGAAGATTAGCTAAATGTTTTTTAAAGATTTTAGAAGGATTAAAAAGTTAGGTAAATATTTAACTAAAGATAAAAAAACAATCTATCTAATCTTAATAGTTTTGTTACCTGTTTCTTTCTCTGGAGCAATTCAACCATTATTAGTTGGTCAAGCCATTACTATCCTAAAGAACGAAACTACAGATGTTTGGCTAAGTAAAACTTTCTTTGGGCAATCAATAAATGCCATAATCCTAACTTTATTTATAACTGTATTATTCAGATTAGTTCTGCAGGGATATCAAACTTACAATATCCAAGCAGTGGGACAACGTTTGACAGCAAGAATTAGAAGAGAACTTTTTGATCATTCAATATCTTTATCTCTTAAGTATCACGATAAAATGCCTGTAGGGAAATTATTAACGAGATTAACAAATGATGTTGATGCTTTAGCCGAGGTTTTTGGTAGTGGGGCAGTTGGAGTCATTGCTGACTTCGTCAGTCTGATAGTAATTTCTTTGACAATGCTGTCAATTGATAGAGGGCTTGCTATTTTATTACTTTTGACTCAAATCCCAGTTTCTTATTTTATTATTTGGCTTCAAAAACGTTATAGAAGAGCCAATTATCAAGTAAGGGAAGAATTGTCTCAACTAAACTCTGATTTTCAAGAGAATCTTCAAGGTTTAGAAGTCGTTCAGATGTTCAGAAGAGAGGCTTTTAATAGTAAGAAATTTTCCAAAACTGGAGTTGCTTATAAGAAAGCAGTTAATGGAACAATATTCTATGACAGTAGTATTTCGGCATTTATAGAATGGATTTCTCTAGCCGCAGTTTCCCTGGTTTTAGCAGTCGGAGGTTATCTTGTTACTTCTGGAAATATTGGTTTAGGAACATTAACAACCTTTATTTTATATTCCCAAAGACTTTTTGAACCTCTTAGGCAGCTTGCAGAAAGATTTACTCAAATACAAGGAGGTTTAACAGCTGTAGAAAGAATAAACGAATTATTGGATGAAGAAATACAGATTAAGGACTCTACTTCCTCAAAACATTTTTTAGATAATGCTGAAAATGTAAATAAAAAATTTAAGGGCAAAATTGAGTTCAAGAATGTTAATTTTTTCTACAATAAAGGAGAACATATCATAAAAAATTTATCTTTCAAGATCAATCCAGGAGAGCATGTAGCTTTTGTAGGGCCAACTGGTTCAGGTAAAACCACCATAATAAGACTTTTATGTAGATTGTATGAGCCTCAGTCAGGTCAAATTTTTATCGATGACATAGATATCAAAGATATTCCTATTGCAACTCTAAGAAATATGTTGGGAGTAGTTTTGCAAGATACCTTTATCTTTAGTGGAAATGTCGCAGATAATTTAAAACTAAATTCTAATGTAGATAATCTTGAATTAGAAAATCTTTGTAACGAATTAGGGTTAGATAATTTATTGCAAAAATTACCAGAAGGCTTGAACACCTCACTACGAGAGAGAGGGGGAAATCTCTCTTCTGGAGAGAGACAACTTCTATCAGTAGCTCGAGTAGCGATTAGAAATCCTGTTGTTTTAATAATGGACGAAGCAACGGCGTTTATGGATCCCTCTACAGAGGCTACTTTGCAGAAAGATCTTGATAGAATTCTGTCAAAAAGAACAGCATTAGTAATAGCTCACAGATTAGCCACTATTGAAAGTTCTGATAAGATTTTAGTTTTAAAAGGGGGATCATTAGTTGAAGAGGGAACACATAGTGAATTGAGACTGAAAAAGGGTTTATATTTTCAGCTCTCTGAGCTTCAACAAAAAGGATTCGTGAATTTTTAATGATTTTTAGAAACCAAGGATCGTTAATAAAAAAAACAAGCACTTTATCAAGGGAAGAGCTGATAGATCTCTATGGTTTAAATTCTTATGAGTTCACTCAAACAAATAAAGAAGAAATATTTGTATGTAGTAAAAATAAAGATTTAGATCTCATAGAACTAGATCAACTTTTGCAAACTGTTGGTTGGAGCAGAAGACCTATAAGGAGGGTAAAAAGAGCTTTAGATTTCAGTATTTTGGTGGTGGGGTTATGGCGTCATGATGATAAATTCCCCAGACTAGTAGGATTTGCAAGATGCACTGGTGATGGAATTCTAGAAGCAACAGTTTGGGATGTGGCTATCAACCCTGTCTATCAAGGACTTGGATTGGGTAAAGAGTTAATGAAATATGTCCTAAAAGAATTGAAAAATATTGGAATTTCTAAAGTAACCCTTTTTGCTGATGCCGAAGTGGTTTCATTTTATAAAAGACAAGGTTGGACATTAGAACCTAGAGGTTCTAAATGTGCTTTTTGGTATGCAAATTAATTATTTTTTGTAGTAGTCAGAATATATAGATTTTAACGATTCGCCCTTTAACCACCTTCTTCTAAATTGCCAGTTCTTAATTGCTTGGAGAAAAATATTAGTTCTTTCCCATTTTCTTGAACTTATAAAAATAGGTAAATTTAATTGTTTTAAATCTTTTTTTTTGTTTAATCTCCTTAAAAAATCTACATCTTCCATCAAAGGTATTTTTCTAAAACCATTATTCTTAAAGTAGGTAGTCCTATGAATTATCAAACCTTGATCACCATACGGTTGTTTTAAAAATTTACTTCTAAAATTCACTAGAATTTCAAGAACTCTATAAATTATCTTTTTGTGATTAATTTTGAATTCAAAATAGTAAATACTATTCTTTTTCCCCTTTAAAAATGAATTTATTTTTTTAAACCAATCATAAGTTAATCTTGTGTCTGCATGTAAAAATATGAGCCACTCTCCTTTTGAATTTTTAGCTCCAATATCTAATTGTAAACCTCGATTCCTTTCTTTGGATATAAATACTTTCGCCCCATAAATATTTGCTACATCGATAGTTTTATCTTCACTTCCAGAATCAACAATTATGATTTCGCCCTCTTTCTGAATACTTGATAAGTCTGAAAGCAATAATGGCAAATTACTGGCTTCATTTATAGTTGGAATGATAATTGAAATTTTTGACAAGTCGATTACTTTCTCTTTTCAATATCAATAATTGTATCTATATCTATTTTTTTATCTAAAAACTTATATTTTATTTTTTTAGAAGCAAAATTATCAATTGTATTTTGAAGAACATTTTCTGTCCCCCACTTTATGTTGATAAAAGGTAAATATGTATGTGATAAAAGTACTTTTTCTGATAAACCAATAAGCCAATATCCTCCATCGTTAGATGGTCCTAAAATAAGATCATTATGTTGAAGCTCTTTTAGAGTATTTAATAAATCTTGATGGCATAAATCTGGAAGGTCAGTACCAATAAAAATAATATTTTTGATCTTATGTCTTGCACAAAATTTCTTGTTTGTAATTATTTGCCGTTTCATTTTTTCACCCAAGCAGCCTTTTCCCTGCAAATTAAATTTTTTGATGCCTAATTCTCTAGACCATTTTCTACAATTTCCTACTCCCAAACCAGTTATGGCAATAGAAATATCCATCAGTTTATTTTCTTGAAGAAATTTTGCGACTGAAATTGTGTGTTTGGTCATTACACTTTGTACTTTCGCCGAATTACTTTTACCTATATCTTTTGATAATCTTGTTTTGCATCTTCCAAAACCATGCCATTTCGCCATGATAATAAGTAATGCTTTATCCAATAATTTAGTAAAATTTAAAATAATTATATGCCAATTAAAAAATATAAAATTTATTTTTATAAATTTAGTCGATACTTTGTTAAATAATTTTAAATTTGTCGTGATCTTGTGATTTGATAATGGCCAATTATTAAATTCCAACTAGATTAATAATCTAGAGAATAAAACTTTGCAAACAACTAATCGTATTTGGGCGGAAGTTCAACAATCACTCCAAAAAACTTTAAGTAAGCCTTCATTCGAGACATGGATAAGGCCTGCTAAATTTAATTGTTTTGAAAATGGCTTATTAACTTTAATCGCCCCAAATACATTTTCTAGTGATTGGTTGAGAAAGAATTATTGTGAAACTATTGAAAAAGCTGCAAAGGAAATCTGCGGTCATGATGTAAAAGTTGTTTTTAAATCTGAAATGAATACCAGCAGCGATTTAACAAATGCAGATAAACCTAGCGAACAGAACGTTCATCATAAAACAAGATCTTTTTCTAGTAATAACCAAAATAATTCTTCAAAAAATCAATTCAAAAATCCTAATGGTTTAAATTTACGCTACGTATTTAAAAGATTTGTTGTAGGTCCAAATAGTAGGTTGGCTCATGCAGCAGCTTTAGCAGTTGCCGAATCTCCTGGGAGAGAATTCAATCCATTATTTATCTGTGGAGGAGTAGGTCTTGGTAAAACTCATTTAATGCAAGCAATAGGTCATTATCGAGTAGAAATAGATCCAGAAGCAAAAGTTAAATATGTATCTACTGAGACTTTTACAAATGATGTTATTAGTGGTATTCGAAGAGATGGAATGACAGCTATTCGAGATAAATATAGAAATGTAGATTTGATATTAATAGACGATATACAGTTCTTAGAAGGCAAAGAGTATACACAGGAAGAATTCTTTCATACTTTTAACGCTCTTCACGAATCAGGAAGTCAAATAGTTATTGCAAGTGACAGACCACCAAATCAATTGTCGGGAATTCAAGAGAGATTAATTTCTAGGTTCTCAATGGGTATGACCGCAGATATTCAACCACCTGACCTTGAGACGAGGACAGCCATCCTTCAAAAAAAGGCAGAACAAGAGAGTATGAGTCTTCCAAGAGATTTAATTCAATTTATAGCAGGAAGATTTACTTCGAATATTCGAGAATTGGAAGGAGCATTTACTAGAGCTGTTGCATTTGCATCAATAACAGGCTTGCCAATGACTGTACAATCAATTGCTCCAATGCTTGATCCTAATAGTGTTGGAGTAGTTGTTACTCCAAAACAAGTTATTAATAAAGTGTCAGATTTCTTTAAAGTTTCTACTGATGAATTGATCAGTTCAAGTAGGAGAAAACCAGTAAGTCAAGCTAGACAAATAGGTATGTATCTTATGAGACATGGTACGGATCTAAGCCTACCAAGAATTGGAGATGAGTTTGGGGGTAAGGACCATACAACAGTTATGTATGCTATTGAACAAGTTGAAAAAAAATTATCGATTGATCCAAATATTGCAAGTCAAGTTCAAAAAATAAGAGATTTACTTCAAATAGATTCAAGAAAAAATTTATAGTTTTACTAATAACTAGAAATGAAATTTATAGGATCTTGATCATATCTATGCCTGAAAGGTATCTTATCTATTTCATTGATATCACTAAGCGATTCAATTTTATTTAATGATTGCCTTAATAACCTTGCTGAAATAATTGGCATATCTCTTGGGACTGAGATTCTATTTTTTAAGTATCTTAGGGAGATTCCTGAAAGTTTTTTAGGTATTAATACTTCACCTGTGATCATATGGCTCAAAGCTGATCTCAATGATTCGTC
>CACBVE010000015.1 GCA_902542595.1 uncultured Prochlorococcus sp. | reverse complement strand
TCTCGATAGTAAATGAGCCAGAGGAGCTTCAGGTGCCCCCTCCAGGGCGTTCAGATCTTACTGAAATTACATCTCCTATGGTAGGAACCTTTTATAGGGCTGCAGCTCCTGGAGAGGAGCCATTTGTTGAAGTAGGAAATAATATTAAGATCGGCCAAACTATTTGTATTTTAGAAGCTATGAAATTAATGAACGAAATTGAATCTGAATTTAACGCAGAAATTGTAGAGATTCTTGTTGAGAATGGAACGCCAGTTGAATTTGGTCAAGTTTTAATGCGTGTTAAGCAATCTTGAATTTTTAGTCAATTCGATTGCAGCCTTTATAGCCTCAACCATGCTTTGAGATTGAGCAATGCCTTTGCCAGCAATATCAAATCCCGTTCCATGATCTGGAGACGTTCTAATAAACGGTAACCCAATTGTGGTGTTCACTGAATAATTTAAAGCTATAATTTTCATTGGTATCAAACCTTGATCATGATACATAGCAAGAATGCCATCATGCTTTTCAGCATCTTTGTTATTCCAAGCTTTAGCCGAAGAATGCCAGCAGCTATCTGGCGATAGTGGGCCTAATAATCTTATATCTCTATTCTTTTCATACCAAGCGGTCAATGAATCATTAAGCCAATCTCTTTCTTCATTACCCAAAATTCCTTCTTCACCTGCGTGAGGATTTAATCCCGCAACTTTTAAAGTAGGTTTTTCAGAATACGTAATACAAAACTTTTTGAAAAGATCTAATTTAGAATGAATTAATTTTGTATTTAGCCTTTTTGGTACTTCACAAAGCGCAATGTGGGTTGTAGCAAGTAAAGTGTTGAATCTCCAACCAGTAATTGGTGATTTTGCAGTGAATAACATTCCAAAATTTTTTACTCCACAGGATTCTGCTATTACTTCAGTCTGTCCAGAATAGTTATGTCCTGCTAGGGACCATGATTTCTTGCAAATTGGTCCCGTAACAAGTGCCGAATTAGGATATTGTTTTACAATTTCAATTGCCTTCTTTAAGTAATGGAAACTTGAATCACCATAGCTTGATTTGGATTCACTATCGGACGAAGAAATTTTGAGATCATGAATTTGTAAAGTTTTAGGATTTGCAAGATTTTCCAAACCTAATGATTTAAGGTGCATATATGTATTTTGTAGATTTTTTTTTGAACCAACTAAAATAAATTCAATATTTCCTTTTATTTCATTAGAACTAAGAGCTTTTAAAATTATTTCAGGTCCGACACCAGACTCATCTCCAACACTTAATACAATCTTAAATGCATTATTAGAATTTTTATAATTCATAATACGTTGTTTGATTTATTCAATTTTTAACTATTTAAGAAGCAATTTTTTAAGCCTATTTTATAGTTTTTATAAATTAGTTTATATCCAAGAGTTTTGCATAATAGTTTATTAGACACTCTTCTATTTTCCATCCAAAACGATTTAGCTATGGGCGATAATTCTTTTTTTGCCTCTTCAAATAATATAGGCTTTGGCATTTTTAAACCTAGTAAATCATAACAATATTTAATCACTTCTATTTGAGAACAGGGTTCGTCATCTGCAATATTAATAATTTGATGAAACTTTAAAGAAGCCTTATTTTGTATTAAGTAAATAATTGCATTCGTAATATCAGCAACATGTATTCTTGAAAATACTTGATTTTTTTTTGAGATTATGCGAATTTTCTGATTTCTAATTGCTTCGAAAGTTGATCTTCCGGGTCCATAAATTCCAGGTAACCTAAAAATTTGAACGGGCAAACCAGAATCAATCCATTTTTTTTCACAATTTAATCTATTTTGGCTTCTTTTTTGAAAAGGATTTGGTTGATCTAGCTCAGAAACCCAATCACCTTCAGTATTGCCATAAACTCCTGTTGTAGATAAATATCCAACCCATTCAAGGGGTAAATTTTGTAATTTACTTTTAAGACTTACTAACACTGGATCATTTCCATTTTTGTCAGGCGGTATGCAACTAAGAATATGCGTAACTCCATCAAAAATTTTTTCATCAGGAACTTTGCCACATTCACTATTAAAAACAAAACTATTTGGATCTTTTTTCTCAGATCTAGAACTTGTTAAAGCATTACAACCTAATTCCCTTATGGTTTTTGCAAAAAAACTACCACTAAAACCACATCCTAAGATCAAAAATTTTTTTTTATTTTCCAATAAACTTGCGGCTTTGTTCATATTGTATTATTGTAGTACAAATGTATTATTAAAAATGAAGACAGCTGTTAGAACTCATTTAAAATCAAAAACTTTATGCAATAAAAAAAGTTATACTATTTCGAGAGAAAAAGAAATTGTTTTAATTAATTTTAAATTCTACCAAAGATTAATTGTAGTCTTTATTTCTTTATCTTCATTTTTAATATTCCCCGAATCGCCAAGAGAATTGGAAAATATATGTGAAATTCATAATTCTAGAAGATTATGCAATGTTTGGTAGTTAAGCTGCTTTATAGCTTGGCTTATCTGTTTCGTAAATTTTACTATTAACCTTAAAATTAGGATTAGCCCATTGCAATAATCTTAAAGCTAATCTTAAATCTCCTTCTAACCAAGCTCTTATAGCCATTGCTCTTCTGGGATCATAAAATTTTTGTTTTCTATACCAATACAAAGCATTTTCATCTGACTTGTCTCCATTACAAGAAAGACATGCAGGCACACAGTTTTCTGTGATACTCAGGCCCCCTTGACTACGGGGTAATACGTGGTCGATGGATTCAGATGGTTTGCCACAATATATACAACTTTTTCCTGTAAATTTATGAATTGACTTTCGCCATTGTCTTAATCTGAACTTAGGACATAAATCCTCTAAAAACACCGCATCATTAATATGCATTCAGACTGTTTAATTAAGTAAATAATGGCTTGAAAATAATAAAAGTCAATATTAATTTATAATTTTTAGTCGAAATTCCTCAGTAAAAATGGGATTTTGTGTTTATAGATACAAAGTCAAACAGGCCATTAACTTCCAAAAAATCATAAACAAAAAAGCTTCAATTAATAGCTGTATCTCTCAACTGTATCTTCTGAAAAATCTTCATTAACTTCTTCTAATTCTCTTTCTAACCTTTTTCTATTATCTTCTTTTTCTTTAGCTTCTTTTAATTTTCTTTCCTCTTCTTTTTCTAAATCTCTTATTAGTTTTCTATTTGGATGAAGTTTATCCAGGTATTTAACACAATAGCTAAAAGTTTCATTATCTCTTATGACTGATTCAGTGATTTGCGCTGCTGCTTGTCGAGGGGAAACTTTGAAAAGGCCTCCTTTTTGCTTTTTGATATATGTATATGCTGCATCCCAACTACTTTCATGATCATTCCCACCATCTCTCATAGTACAAAAGATTTCTGCTCCAAATGAGCCTGCACTAACTTTTGGTGTTTGAAATGAAAGAGGATATATTATTCCTAAGGTAAAAAAAATTAATTTTTTTTTAAATTCTTTCATTTTAATTTGCCTCCTTTCTAAAAATATCTTTTATTGAGGATATGTCTATACAAATTTAAGATTTAATTACGCCAAATAAATTTAAGCATTTTACAACTAAAGGAAGAATGAGAAGAACAGTAATCAACCGGACTGCATGTAGGGTTGCGACTGCAGCTCCTACTCCATATTCTGAACCCACAAGACTCATGCCGCTAATACCTCCTGGTGCTGCACCCAGAATTGTTGTTATCACATCTATTTTTAGTAATCTGCTTGTCCATAATCCAATAGCTAATCCGGTAATAATTAAGGTAAAAGTTATTAAAATAGCAGGCCTCCATAAGTTTTGAAGATCAACTATTGAGTCCTTAGTTAATGACGTACCAATTACTGTTCCAATTCCAATTTCTAATACTGTTCTTGTTCCAATTGGCCATTCTGCTACATCAACTTTGCCACTTATGCTAAGAATGCTTGCACCTAATAAAGCGCCTGCAAGAGGAGCTGCAGGGATACCCGTTGCAAGAGCTAAAGCTCCAAAAATTCCTCCTGCAAGTAGAAAATAGATAAGATTTATGTTTTGCATAAATTTGAAAGATGTTTGGACATAATATTAGAAAAAATTTTTTTTTCTTGGGTTTATATTCAAATTACATTTTTGTTTTCTCTCATAATGTCCCCTTTTGTTGGCATAATATTATTTAAAGCATGAATTTTTATGTCTTCACAAATTTCATACAAAGCTAAAGATAGCCACATAAAGAAAAAATTATCTTTTATTGAGGGTGGTCATCAGCTTGAAAAATTAGAGTTTGCTCTCGCAATCGCTCAAACCAAAGGTGATGAAAAAAAATCAATTATCCTCAGAAAGAAAATTGTTGAATTAGGCGGTAATGTGGAAGAACCTGGCACGTAAATCAATTTATCTCAAGATATTTCGATGCCACTAACAATGCTTGACCAGCTTCTTCAGTTGATATTTTGCCGAGATAAAGCAAAGTATTGCTGATAGCAGATATTACTGTAATAATATCTCTATCATTAACGTAGCCCAAATGACCGACTCTAAATATTTTCCCTTTTAAATGATCTTGACCACCAGCAAGTAGAATATCAAACTTGTCTTTTATTATTTTTCTAAATTTTTCAGCATCCATTTCTTCAGTTTTTATTGCAGTAATTGAAGGGCTTAAATATTTTTCATCAGCATATAATTTTAGTTTTAAAGCCTTTATTGCATTGCTCATTGCTAGTTTGTGTTTATTATGCCTCATAAATATATTGTTTAGGCCTTCTTCACGCATCATTTTTAAAGCTTCATCTAACGCAAAAACCAAATTAACTGCTGGAGTATATGGATTACTGTTATTCAAAAGACTCTTTCTGTAAGATTTTAAATCTAAATAAAATTTTGGTAAATTTGATTTTTCTGAAGCCTCCCATGCTTTTTGACTAATTGATATAAAACTAAGTCCTGGAGGTATCATGTATCCCTTTTGTGACCCTGAAGCAACAATATCTAATTGCCATTCATCTACTGGTACATTACAAGCCCCAAGACTTGTTACACAGTCAATAATTGATAAAGCCGTCTTATGTTCCCGAATAAATGAGCTTATAGTTTCTAGATCATTAATTACACCTGTTGAGGTTTCAGAATGAGTTAAAATTACCGCTTTTATTTCTTTTTGTTTATCTTCTTCTAATATTTTTTTAAATTGTTTTGGATTTAATGGAGTACCCCATTCGGAATCAATTTTTATTACTTCTAATCCAAATTCTTTAGCAACTTTCACCCATCTTTCGCCAAATTTTCCATTTTCACCACAAATTACCTTATCACCTCTACTTAAAGTATTTATAATACCAGCTTCCATTGCAGCAGTTCCGCTACCAGTAATTGTTAGAACATCATTTTGAGTTTGGTGAAGCCATTGTAAGTTTTTTGTAGTACTTTCTACGAGTTTTTGGAATTCTTTACTACGATGGCCTATTGGATGCTTACTTAATGCCTGTAAAACTTTTTCTGGAACTGGTGTAGGTCCAGGAATCATCAATGATAATTTTTGTTGTATGGCCACTTTTTGTTAAATAGGTCATTCTTAGATTAGTTCTCATTATATATTTTTCAATTACTTGATTTGAAAAAAGGATTTTCTTTACCTTTATGGGTTGCTGCAGCTGCTAGGTCAGCATTAAAAAAACTTTTAGGTTTTCCATTTGAGAATTACGAACTAATAAAAATTCTTAGTGAAAATAAGGAAGTAAAAATCGAGATTCATTCAGTTGGTTTACTGAAAGGTGAATCGCATGCATTAGGAATTTCTTTTGCAAAGTCTGGCTTAGATCTCGATATTACACAAAACCTAGAAATATGGACTATAGCCTCTTTGGAAAAAATTTCTTTAAATAATTCGGTTCAAGCACATCCAATAAATATTATTCCAGGCGCTGGTGTAGGTATCGATGAGAATACAACAGAGATATGCATGTCTGATTTTGCAAAAAAAGTATTATTTGAAAACTTATTGGATATTATTCCAGAGGGTTTTAATTTGAATTTAGAAATTATTTTCCCAAATGGGAAGTTTTTGGCTGAAAGAACAAGTAATAAGTCATTTGGTATTGTGGATGGTTTGTCTATTATTGGAACTTCTGCAGAGACTTATTCGAGTGCTTCACCTGATCAATTAGAAGATGCTAAAACAAAATTAGCAAAGTTAATAGAAAATGATTTTGCAGGGGAAGTTGTTTTTGTTATTGGCGAAAATGGTTTGAATTTGGCTAAAAATTGTAATATTAATTTGCCGATTATAAAGGTTGGTAACTGGATAGGACCATTATTAGTTGATGCTGCAATAAAAAATGTTAAAACCGTTATACTTTTTGGTTATCACGGAAAATTAATAAAATTAGCAGGCGGTATTTTTCATACGCATAATCATTTAGCTGATGGAAGAATTGAGATTCTTGTTTATTTAGCGGTTAAAGAAAAAGTACCTTCTGAAATAATAGTTGAGTTATCTAATTTAAGTACTCTTGAAGAAGCTTTATTGTTTCTGGAGAGATTTAATAAATCAATAGCTGAAAAATTATTCCAAAATTTATCAAATACTATTGAAAAACGCTCTTTTGCTTACGTTAATAGGTATGTAAAAACGGATATGGAAATTGCAGCAATTATTTTTGATAAAAAACGGAAAATAAGGTGGTCAGGAAATAATGGAAATAATTATATTTCTTATTTTCAATGAGATTAATTGTTCTTGATTATGCTTTTGTAAATAAATTGAGCTAACTTTTATACATGAGTCAAACATCTTTAAAAAAAGAACGAGATCCTTCAATATTAATTTTAGATTTCGGATCTCAATATTCTGAATTGATTGCAAGAAGAATTAGAGAAACTAATGTTTTTTCACTTGTTGTGAGTAATTGTATTTCAATTAAGGATATTCAAGATATTAATCCTAAAGGAATAATTTTGAGTGGAGGGCCAAATTCTGTTTATGAACTAAATGCGCCTAAATGTGATGAAAAAATTTTTCATTTAGGAATTCCTATTCTTGGAATATGCTATGGAATGCAATTAATGGTCAAAGAACTTGGCGGATCAGTTATTTCAGCTACAAAAAAAGCTGAGTATGGTAGAGCACCAATAAATATAGATTTAGAATGTGACCTTCTTTCTGATGTAGAAAATAAATCTACAATGTGGATGAGTCATGGTGATTCAATTAATTGTTTGCCTGATGGGTTTAATAAAATAGCTCATACTGAAAATACACTTCATGCGGCAATTTCAAATGATAGAAAGAAATTATTTGGCGTACAATTTCATCCTGAAGTTATTCATTCAAAGTTTGGGATGACTGTCATTAAAAATTTTGTTTATAAAATCTCTAGTTGTGTTCCTGATTGGACAACTGAAACCTTTTTAGAGGAAACAATTCCCAGAATAAGAGAGCAAGTTGGTAATAAGAAAGTTTTGCTCGCCTTGTCAGGAGGTGTTGATTCGTCAACTCTCGCTTTTCTTCTTAATAAAGCGATTGGTAATCAGCTTACGTGCATGTTTATTGATCAAGGTTTCATGCGAAAAGGTGAACCTGAATTTTTAATGGATTTTTTTGATAGGAAATTTCAAATAAAGGTTGAATATATTAATGCGAGAGAAAGATTCATTGCCAAGTTAAAAGGAATTACTGATCCAGAACAAAAAAGAAAAATTATTGGTGAAGAATTTATTAGAGTTTTTGAAGAAGAAAGTAATAGATTAGGACCTTTTCAGTACTTAGCTCAAGGTACTCTTTATCCTGATGTTATTGAAAGTGCTGGTACTAATATTGACCCAAAGACAGGTGAGAGAATAGCGGTAAAAATAAAAAGTCATCATAACGTAGGAGGATTACCTAAAGACTTGCAATTTAAATTAGTCGAGCCATTAAGAAAACTTTTTAAGGATGAAGTCCGAAAACTGGGAGCTGCTTTAGGCTTACCGGATGAAATTATAAAAAGGCACCCATTTCCAGGTCCAGGTTTAGCTATTAGAATTTTAGGAGAGGTGAATAATAAAAAACTTGATTGTTTAAGAGATGCAGATTGGATAGTGAGAGAAGAAATTAAAAAGGCTGGACTTTACAATGATATATGGCAAGCTTTTGCTGTATTGTTACCTGTTAAAACAGTAGGAGTTATGGGTGATAAAAGGACTTATGCATGGCCAATAGTTTTACGTTGTGTATCTAGTGAAGATGGTATGACAGCAGATTGGTCAAAAATCCCTTTTCAGATTTTGGAGAGAATTTCAAATAGAATAGTAAATGAAGTAGTTTCAGTAAATAGAGTTGTTTACGATATTACAAGCAAACCTCCGGGAACCATTGAGTGGGAGTGAAAAATAGGTTATAAACCCAGTTATAGACTCAAAAAGTACGTTTCCCTCAGGTTTCCCTCAGAATTTATGTTTCCTATTTGCAATGGATCTTAACAGCGAGGTTTCCCTTTTTATGTGCGAGACATAATCTGAAAAAAGGAGCAAAATTTATATAAAAAAGTAAGAGGGCATTTGTTTGCCCTCTTCGAGTCTTATGCACCTCGCTGTCCACAAAGTCGATGAAGTGCTTTTGACTCCTGAATTATTTCTACTCCTACTGAATAGAAAAAGATAGTCGTACAAACCACAAAGCACTAATACTCGGGTATTAATACCCTATGAATTTCAAGTTAAAAGGAGGACAATATAGGTATAGATCTAGGAGGTCTTATGAAACTTTTCAATCAATTCAATGTTCTTCCAAGATACCTAACTGCATTTAATTATGCAGGGTTAAACTTGAACGAAACTCCAAAAGAATTAGACCAATGTCCTCAAGAATTCCAAAACTTTTGGGATAAGGAATGTAGAGAACATCCGACTAATCAGAATTGTTTAATTTACTGTGACTGAGTAATTAATTTTTAGTTTTTATTAAACAAACTCGATCTAAAAAGAGGTTTCCCTCAGGTTTCCCTCAGGAAAATGTGTGTTATTATGGGTTCAAACATGTTGGTATCACTACGTTTATGACTACCCTTTTTCTCGGTACTATAGAGTGGGAATAAACAGATTTAAGAATTTAGTTATTGTTAGAATTAAATGGTTTTATGTGGGAATAGGTTATTAAATTTTTAAAAAATTCAAGACTTTTTATTTAAGCATGAAATTTTTAAATTATATTTAGAAAGTTATGAGCAAGTTTATTAAATTAAGTAGATCAACTGTAGAGAAATATCTTAGTTGTCCAAGATGTTGTGTACTAGATAAAAAATATCAAATAAGGCCACCATCATTACCATTCACCTTAAATATAGCTGTAGATAATTTATGTAAAAATGAATTTGATCATTATAGAAGAATTCAAGAGCCTCATCCTTTATTTATTGAAAATGGAATAGATGCTGTTCCTTTCAAACACAAAAATTTAGAACTTTGGAGAAATAACTTTCAAGGAATAAGGTATAAATCAATAGAAAATCATTATGATTTTGGTGGTGCAGTGGATGATATTTGGCAGAAAAAAAATGGTGATCTTATAGTTGTTGATGTAAAAGCGACATCAAGAAATAATTTTGAGTGGTCTGAGACCTTTAATAAATATGAATATGCAAAAGCCTATAAAAGACAATTGGAAATGTATCAGTGGTTATTTAAAAAAAACGGTTTTAAAGTTTCGAAGGAAGCTTATCTTTTATATTTTAATGGTAAGAAAAATGAAAAGGTTTTCAATAATCAATTAAATTTTGATGTACATCTTATTAGATTAGATTGTTCTACAGAATGGGTAGAAAGTAAGGTCATTGATACTGTCAATTTATTACGTTCGGATATTTTCCCAAAACCTTCATTAAATTGCGAATATTGTAATTATTTAAAAAAGCGTTGGGAGTTATCAATAAATTAATACTCATAGAAAAATTTCTGCTATTTCTGGAAAAATAGTGAAAAATAGATAATCTTTAATTAGATTATTAATTAAGACTTTTGATAAAACAAAAAAATTCTGAAAGAAAGATAACTAATCATCTTCAACAAGATGTAGTAAAAGTATCTGGTAAAACAATATTTATTAATCCTTTTTTGTATTGGCGAAGATTTGATGAAAATACTAATAGATGGCTTCGAGAACCAGGTCAAATGTCAGAGGATCAAATTCAGCCTAATAGAAACCGTTTTTATCCAGAACTAGAATGGCCTGATTTAAGTAATGAGCAAAAGCTTATAAAAGATGGAACTGTTGAGATGTTTTTAAAAACTCTTGAATTGATAAGTACATTTCACCCTTTTCTAAGTTCTGGACAGTTATTAGATATTGAAAGAAAAATGACGATCATAAAAAAGATTCCTTTTGAAAAGTGGGTTACAAAATCCTATGCAAAAAAAGCAAAATTATTGGAAAATGAAAAAAGAAAATTTCAAAGAGAAAGGTTTTTTAGTAGTTGGAGGGAATGGTTAAGTCTAGAAAATACTCAACAAGCTATTTTGCCATTAATAGTCACGATATTTATTTCATCATTCATTGGATGGTCATTAGGAATATCAAAGAATAGTTGTAATCCATATTTCGAACAAAATATGGATCAATTAAATTAATCTTTTTATGATTTTTTTGTCACCACCAGACTTAATATTAATATTGTTTTGAAAAAATCTATTTTTTATTTAAGATTATATTAAATGCAATAATGTTTTCTAAAAAGTATTAGTTTTATGAGTAAAAATTTGAATACACATAATATTGAAAATGATGAGTTTAATTTGAACAAAGAAGATAGTGATTACAAAGATTTAATCATTAGACTTCAAGAGATAAAAACAACCATTGCTTTATTGGAAAAAAGAATATTTAAATAAATTTTATATTTTTGATAAAAACAAGTCCCAACAAAAAACTTCTTTCATTAAAGAGACAACCTTTAATTTTAGTTATTTTTTCTTCCCTTTCGTTTTTATTGATTCTATTTAGGTTAATTTTTTTACAACTTTTAAATTATGAATCTTTTAAAAAAATGTCAGATGAGAACAGGATCAGACTTATTGCTTCTCAACCAATTCGAGGAAAAATACTGGATAAAAATGGTTATGTTTTAGCAGATAGCAGAGTTAAATATTCTTTAATAGTAAAGCCTCAATCTGTTATAAAAAGTAACTGGGAAAAACATAAATTAAGCGTTTCTACTTTATTAAATATTGATAGTAATGAAATTCAAAAAAAATATTCTGATGGTCTTAAAAATCAAAAACTTTCAGTATCTATTCTTGATGATTTAGATGTAGAGCAATTAATAAAATTCAAGGAAAATGAAAATAATTTAGTCAGTTTTGAAATAGCTACCAAATTAATTAGAAACTATCCTTATAAATCCCTTGCTGCCCATGTAATTGGTTATACTCAGCCAATTACTGAATCAGAATTTAAATTCTTATCCAAGAAGGGTTATAAATTAAATGACTTAATAGGAAGAACAGGAATTGAATATGTTCACGAAGAATTTATAAGAGGTGAATGGGGTGGAGAAATGGTTGAAGTCAATTCATTAGGAAAATTTCAAAGATCATTGGGTACAAGACCTCCAGTACAAGGTAATGATATTGAACTAACAATCGATCTTAATCTTCAATTAGTTGCTGAGGAAGCTCTTAAAGACAAAAAAGCTGGAGCGATAATAGTGATGGATCCAAGAGATGGTGCAATAAGAGCTATGGCAAGTAAGCCTAATTTTGATTTGAATTTTTTTTCGAAGGATTTTAAGCCTGAAAAAGAATACAATAATTTATTTAATTCTCCTAACAAACCTCTTTTTAATAGAGCGTTAAATGCTTATGATCCTGGAAGTGTTTGGAAAATTGTAACTGCTTTAGCGGGCTTGGAAAGTGGAAAATTTCCTAGAGAAACCGTGTTAGAGACTAAACCATGTATTACTTATGGGAGTCAATGTTTTAGAGAGCACAATGATTTAGGCTTTGGTGTAATAGGTTATGAAGATGCTTTAAGAGTTTCAAGTAATACATTTTTTTATCAAATAGGTCATGGAGTAGGAGTTGATGAAATTCATAAGGTTTCCAGAAAGCTTGGTTTTAATTCTTTATCTGGAATTGAAATTTCTGAACAAGAAAATATAGGATTAGTAGCTAGTAGTGAATGGGCTAGAGAAGGTAGAGGATGGGGGCAACCGGGAAGAACCCCTTGGGTTCCAGAAGATATTGCGAGTATGTCTATTGGACAATTTGTTGTTCAAGTAACTCCAATTCAATTAGCTAGAGCATATGCAGCGATTGCTAATGGAGGTTATCTAGTTACTCCATATTTAACTAAAAAAGATGGAAAAGATTTTTCAGATAAAAGACGCATTAAAATTGAGATTGATCCAGAAAATATTCAGTTGATAAAAAGTGGTCTTAGGAAAGTAGTTGAATCTGGTACAGGCGTATCAATGAACTACGGAGTATCAAATTTACCACCCGTTTCAGGTAAAACTGGAACTGCTGAAGATGGTGAAGGTGGTTTAGATCACGCTTGGTTTATTTGCTTTACTCCTTCTGAAAATAGTGAATTGCTTGTAGTCGCTTTTGCACAAAATACTCCTGGTGGGGGATCTGTACATGCACTTCCTATGGCTAGGGAAATTTTGAAAGTTTGGAATGAAAAAAAATGAAATTATCCTTACATTTTCAAAGTTTATGTTTTTAATTTTTTCATTTGTAAAAGTCTTTCAATAATATCTTCAATAGTTTTTGTATCTATAGGTTTACTATACGAGGATAATAGTTGTCTTCCTAATACTTGACTTCCTAAATGCACTAATTGAATGCGTAATGAGGTCAGCAGTTCTAACCCTATACCACCAGAAAATGTTGCAATAGCAATTGGTTGACCATTAAATAAATTTCTAAAGTCATCTCCCGAAATAGAGAGCCATGCTATGAAGTTGGAGAGAATGGGAGGTATAGATCCATTATATTCAGGCGCACATATCACCCACCTTTTAATTTTGAAAAGCTTTTTTTTTAATTCTTCTATTTCATTTGGAATATTTTCTTTGCTGTGAATTCTTGGATTAAATAATGGAATATCTAGAGTGGTAAGATCTAAAATTTCACAACTTATTTTAAGTTCATTACTTTTTTCAAGAAATTTTTCAGAAAGTTCTAGATTTTTTCCGCAACTAGCTGAAATAATTATTAGATCTTTTGATTCAGTCATAAATAAAATTAATAGTTAGCACCAGTTTTACGGTGATGGACTGCTGTTAGACAATCGGATTTTAGTATATTACCGTGGAGTACTTCAGCGTATATTACCCAATGATCTCCACATTCCATTCTTTCTTTTACGGAGGCATCTAACCATGCTAAAGAGTTAGGAATTATAATTTGTTCATTAGGTGTTAATTCAATATTTAAGCCTTCGAATCTATCTTCACCTGGTGAAAAAGGTTTTGTGAATCTTTTCAAAGGTTCTTTAAAATCTTTTTCACTTAAAATATTTAAAGCAAATGAATCTCCAATTTGTAGTAGAGACTCTACCGATCTATCTTTAGCTACTGCAATACTTAATCCCGGTGGAGAAAAACTAGCTTGACTAACCCAAGATGCAAGCATAGCTCCTTTGATATTATTCTCATCTTTTCCTTTAGAGGCAGTTAAAACACAAAGTGATCCAATTACTCTCCCAAGAGCTTGTAACTTTGGATCCGTTTTACTTGTAATCATTCCAGTATCAGATTTTCTAGGTTTTTTCTTAGCTTTCTTTATAATTTTTCTCCCAAAGTGAGTTCCTATTTCTTCTAGCTCTTTAATTTTTGGTTTATTTGGACTGAATTTTATTCTTATAGGGTCAAAACTAAACTTAAATCCGCCGTCTTTTAATTTCGATTCAAGTAAATCTATCGCTTCGCCGCTCCACCCAAAACTACCAAAAATCCCTACTGGTTTATCTCTATTACCCTCTGATAATAATGTTCCTAGTGCACTTACTATTGGAGTTGGGGCGTGACCACCTAGTGTTGGTGATCCTATTAAATATCCATCAGCGTTTTGGATAGATTTTATAAGAACATCATTTGGTGTAAATTCACAATTTATACTTTCAACTTCGACAGAAGTTCTATTTATCCCTTTAGCTAATGCATCACCTATTGAGGCTGTATTTCCATATGCACTTGCATATATAAGAGCGATCTTAGGATTATTATTTGTTGAGAGATTTTCACACCATCTGATGTAGTCATTTAAAAAGCTTTTTAAGCTATATTCGATAGCTGGACCATGTAATGGAGCAATAGTTTTAATTTCATAATCTGCAATTTTTTCAGTTATTGATACTACTTGATTTGACATTGGTGCCATTAAGCAATCATAAAAATGTTTCCTATCAATTTCTGTACTAGCTCGATTTGTTTCAGACCAATATGCAGAAGCAATGTGAGCAGAAAAAATTTTTTCACTTAGAAGGATTTCTTGATTACGTTCATAAATTATCAGACCTCCAGGCCAACGTGCTGTTGGAATAGGAATCAACTCTAGTGAAATGTTATCTAATTCTAAATTAAGTTCTTTTTTGACTATGTTTATTTTAGGTAATTGAATTTCAACGAAGTCTTTTAAATTAGGATTTCTTTGATTCCAAAGTTCATTAATAAGTTTAAAGCCAGGATTTGAGCAAGTTATGGTTAAGTTCTGAAATTGCTTGTTTACGGTTTTTATGGTTTCTATAATTTGAGGATTGATATGTCCAGAAATGACGTTAATTTTTTTTAACTTATTTTGATTAAAAATGTTAAATATTATCTCATTAAATAAATTTAAATATTGCTTTTCAGGAGGATGAATAATAAAGAGTTCTTCATTATTACTTATTAAAAAAGTATTAAAAGATGTTCCTTTTTCAAGATTAAACTCAAGTTCAAATCGTTCTTTATTATGGTCATGAAATCTAATGCAAGTAAAATTTTTAGCGATTTCAAATTCCGAGAAGTGTTGATTCTCTGGAAGTAAGCTTATATTAATCTCTGACATTTTAAAGTTTATTTACTAATAGTGATTAGCAACTTTTCTGTGATGAACTGCTGTTTTGCATGATAAGTCAGAGACATTACCATTTTCAACAATTCCGTAAATTATCCAATGATCTGGAGTCTCTAGTCTGGAACTCACTTTACAATCTAAAAAGGCAAGTGAATCTGAGAGGACTGGTCCTCCCTCTGCGATGTTGCTTATTACATCTACATCTTCAAATCTATCAGCTCCAGGAGCAAATCGTTTTAAAAAATGTCTGAATATTTTTTGATAGTTATCTTCCCTCAAGATATTCACAACAAAACCTTCTCCAACTTGCATATATGATTCAATAGCTCTATCTTTTGCTACTGCAACTGTAATACCTGGTGGAGAAAAACTTGCTTGACTAACCCAACTTGCTACCATTGCACTTCGTCTAAATGTCGAACCTTCTCCTTGGCTCGCTGTAACTACATATAATCCTCCGCTTAACCTACCTAAAGCTTTATCTAAATTGGAATCAAGGCTCTTCATTGAGGCAATATTTTTCTTTTTATTGATCAATTGACCCAAGTCAGTTCCAGCTTCTTCGAATTGTTGATAAACAATGGGATCCGGAATGTTTTTAACTCTTAAAGGAGAGAAAGCTTCTTTTTGGCCAAGTTCTCTTAATTTACTTGCTAAGGAATCTATTGGTTCATCATTTCCACCAAATGCATCATAGACAGCTGTAAATTGTTTTGGTTTTAGTGCTGCAAATAAAGTACCAAGAGATTCTTTAAATTCATTATCTGAATCTACTGGCCATGTGGGGATGACTACTGCTTTTGATTCCGAAATTAAGCTTGTTAATTCTTGGGGGTCAGAAGATCTTAAATCAATTAATTGAACCTGTCCATCTGCTTTACTTATTCCATGAGATATCGCTTGACTTAGTCGATCACAATAACCATAGTCGCTTATATAGCAGACTGATACAAAATCATTACCTTTGCTTTTATTGCTACTCCATTCTTGATATTTTCCTTTCCAAAAATTGACTTGATTATGAAGTAAAGGCCCATGACCTACTGCAATTGTTTTTAATTCAGGTAGCTTATCTATTCTTTTAATTGCCTGTAGAACGCTTCTAGCGTTAGGACCCATTAGGCAATCGTAATAAAAACGAAAATCATCATATATTTCTTTTTGATCACTGTCATAAAATTCTTCAGAACAATAATGGAGTCCAAATGCATCGCATGTGTAAAGAACATTTGTGCCGTGGTCATATGAAAAAATTGTATCTGGCCAATGTAAATTTGGTGCGCTTATAAATTCAATATTATGTTCTAAACCGCTCTTAGGGTTAGTTCCGAGATTTAAGAACTCTCCACTTTTAACTTCTAGTCGCTTAAAGGGAACATGTATTTGGTCTTCAATAAACTTAAGGGCTAATTTTGATCCTACTACTGTGATATTTTTGTTTAATTCTAGAAGATTACCTATTAAACCAGAATGATCAGGTTCTGTATGGCTTGTAATTAGATAATCCACTTCTTGTGGATTTACCTCTTTTAGTAATTCTTTAAACCATAATTCTTCGAATTTTGCGTGACTAGTATCAATTATTGCTAGTTTTTCGCCATTAATAATAAAACTATTGTAAGTAGTGCCATTTCTTAAACCAAATTCAATATCAAATCTACTACGATCCCAATCCAGAGATCTTATGGCACAAGAATCGTCAGCGAAGTTTTGAGATTGAACTGTCAACTTGTTATTGATTTGTGGCAATTTAGAATTACTTGTCTGGGCAGAGGCTAGCATAGGACAAATCGCGTAATAAAATAACTTTAGTTATGTAAAATATAAATCCGCGTGATTATTTTTGCGAAATAACCGAAATTACGCTTTTCTTTATTTTTTAATCTTCTTTTTCTGGATAAATGACATCTCAAATAATTAAAAAAATAGTTACTGGAGATGAAATAAGAAATGCTTTTTTAAAATTTTACAGTGAAAAATTTCATAAAATCATTCCAAGTGCATCTTTGATTCCAGATGACCCTACGGTTATGCTTACAATTGCTGGAATGCTACCTTTTAAACCAGTTTTTTTAGGTTTAAGAGAAAGACCATCAAAAAGGGCTACATCTAGCCAAAAGTGCATCAGAACAAACGATATAGAAAACGTTGGAGTTACAGCTAGACATCACACTTTTTTTGAAATGCTTGGTAATTTCTCTTTTGGAGATTACTTTAAACGAGAGGCTATTCAATGGGCTTGGGAATTAGTTACTAATATTTATCAACTTTCTGTTGAAAATATAATTGTGAGTGTTTTTCATGAAGACGATGAGTCTGCAAAAATTTGGAGAGATGAAATTGGTATTAATCCAGATAGGATAGTCAAACTAGGTGAAGAAGATAATTTTTGGTCATCCGGCAAAACAGGTCCATGTGGACCTTGTTCAGAACTTTATTATGATTTTCATCCTGAAAAGGGTCTGCAGAATATTGATTTAGAAGATGGAGATCGTTTTATTGAATTTTATAATCTTGTTTTTATGCAATATAATCGTGATCCGAATGGAAAATTGACAGATTTAAAATTTAAAAATATTGATACAGGAATGGGTCTTGAAAGGATGGCTCAAATACTCCAAAAAAAGCAAAATAATTATGAAACAGATTTAATTTTTCCTATTATTCAAAAAATTTGTGAGATTGCAAATATTGATTATTTTTCTTCAAATGAAAAAAACAAAATTTCTTTAAAAATCATTGGTGATCATACAAGAGCTGTTATTCATTTAATTTCTGATGGAGTAGCAGCAAGTAATCTAGGCAGGGGATATATATTAAGAAGGCTTATTAGAAGAATGGTCAGACACGGAAGACTATTAGGTATAACAAATGAATTTTTACCCCATATTGCTACCGTCGGGATTAATCTAATGAAAAATAATTATCCTGATTTAGAAAATAATAATAATTTAATTTTGAATGAGATAAAAATTGAAGAAATAAGATTTAGGGAAACTCTTGAAAGAGGAGAGAAATTGCTAGATGAGTTAATTTCTTCAGGGCAGCAATTAATTTCTGGGTCTAAAGCTTTTGAACTTTATGATACTTATGGATTTCCTCTAGAACTTACTGTAGAAATTGCTGAAGAAAATAGTATCAGTGTAGATGTAAAGGGTTTTGAAGAAGAAATGAATGCACAAAAAGAGAGAGCTAAAGCTGCTTCAAGTAATATTGATTTGACATTAGAGGGATCATTAGAGCGAGAAATAGATCTTTTTAACAAAACTGTTTTTAATGGTTATGATTCACTCCTTTCGGAAGCTGAAATAAAGGGTATATTCTTGGATTCAACATTAGTTAAGCAAGCAAGTGAAGGTCAGAAAGTTTTAATTGTTCTTGATCAGACAACTTTTTATGGAGAATCTGGCGGGCAAGTTGGTGATATTGGAACGATATTTTCAAAAGACGTAGAGGTATTGGTTGATAATGTTATACGAAAGAAAAATGTTTTTTTACATTATGGAACGATCAAAAAAGGAATATTAACTATTGGACAAAAAGTTAAGACTAATGTTAGCTCCTCTAATAGAGCTAAGGCTGCTGCAAATCATACAGCTACTCATTTATTGCAATCTGCACTTAAATCAGTTGTTAACGAAAGTGTTGGACAAAAAGGTTCATTAGTAGCCTTTAATAAATTACGATTTGACTTTAATTCCTCTAATCCTATTTCTAAAGATCAAATTTCTAAGATTGAGAATCTCGTTAACTCTTGGATTATGGAAAATCATGCACTAGAAATAAAAAATATGTCTAAGAGTGAGGCTCTTGAAAAGGGCGCAGTCGCCATGTTTGGTGAAAAATATGATGATGAAGTTCGCGTTGTTAATGTACCAGGAGTTTCAATGGAACTTTGTGGTGGTACACATGTTAAAACTACATCCGAATTAGGTTCTTTTAAAATAATTAGTGAGGAAGGAATCTCAGCCGGAGTAAGAAGGATCGAAGCATTATCAGGCCAATCAGCATTAGACTATTTCAGTGATAGGAATGCTTTAGTAAATCAACTAAGTGATTTGTTAAAAGCAAATCCTAATCAACTTTTTGAAAGGGTTAATAATTTGCAAGCAGAGCTTATAAATAAGAATAAAGAGATGCAAAAAATGAAAGATGAAATTGCATATTTTAAATACTCTTCTATAAAATCATCCGCAGAAATAGTAAATTCTTTTTCAATTTTAGTAAACCAGATTGATGGCTTAGATGGAAATTCTTTGCAATCTGCAGCACTAAATTTAACTTCTCATTTGGGAAATAAAGCAATAGTGATTCTTGGGGGAATACCAAATCCAGAAAATAGAAAGTTGTTATTTGTAGTTTCTTTAGGTGATGATGCAGTAAAAATAGGATTGCATGCTGGTAAATTAATTAATGAGATTGCAAGAATTTGTTCGGGAGGAGGAGGAGGAAAGCCGAACTTTGCTCAAGCAGGTGCTAAAGATATTGATAAGTTCAGTGATGCTCTAAATTATGCTAAAAGTTATTTGCAAAAAACATTAGTATAGTCATTCTGATAAATAACTACTTTTTCTGAGACTAATTTCGATTTGATCCATTAATTTCCTTGCTTCTTCAATAGTTAATTTTTTTTGATCAATTGCTGATTCAGTATTAATTCTTATAGATTCAACTAAAGAAGCTGAACTGTAATCTAATAATTGTAAAATTTCAGATTTACTGTCCTCTTTAATAATATTTTTGACCTTATATGAATTATCTTGATTTATGTCTATATGAACAACGTTTGTACTGCCAAATAAATTGTGCAAGTTTCCTAATGCTTCTTGATAGGCTCCTGTCATAAAAATTCCAATTAGATAATCTTTATCTGGTTCTGGTTCATGTAAATTTAGTAATGATTTAATTTTCCCATCATCAATAAAATTATTTAGTTTCCCATCTGAATCACAAGTTAAATCTGCAAAGTTTCCTTTGCAGAAAGGCTCCTCTAAGTGCCTATGTATTGGAACTATTGGAAAAATCTGATTTATTGCCCAGCTATCGGGAATAGATTTAAAGATAGATAAATTTGCATAATAAGTTGATGCAAGAGTTTCTGTAATTTCAGATAAATCAGGGTGATTGATTTCATCATTATTCAGGTTCTTAGAAATTTCTTTTGCGCAAGCCCAAGTAAGTTCTTCGGCATAAGCTCTTTCTGCCAAACTTAAAAATCCTAATCTAAAAGCGACTAAGCAATCTTCTTTAAACTTTTTTGCATCATTCCATAGTTCAATTATTCGAGATAAATTTATTTTTTTATTTTTAAGTTTTTTTAATTCGTAGAAAGTTTCAAGTAAATTTGAAATTATTAATTGTTGATTTTTTTTATCAAAAATTTGTAGTTCGGAACTGACATGGCTTGTTCCTAAGACATTAAAAATTAAAACTGAACAATGGCTAATTATTGCTCTTCCACTTTCCGAGATAATGGTTGGGTGCTTGATTTTATTTAATTCACATGAATCCTTAATAGTTGCAATTACATCGTTAGCATAATTTTGAAGAGAATAATTAGTAGAAGTGTTGGTGGAGGTTTTAGTTCCATCAAAATCTATTCCTAATCCTCCCCCAACGTCGATATATTGCATTGGGGCTCCTAGTTTGCATAGTTCAACATATATTTGACTCGCTTCTTGTAATGCGTCTTTGATCACAGCAATATCACTTATTTGACTGCCTATATGAAAATGGAGCAGTTTCATTTCGTTGATAAGATTTGCTTCTTTTAGTTCTTTTATTGTCAACATAATTTCTGGGATTGATAATCCAAATTTGGAATTATCTCCAATAGATTTACCCCATCTACCACTACTTTTACTTGATAACTTTGCTCTGATTCCTATCAATGGAGTCGCGTTCAGTTCTTGAACTGCTTGAATAATTCTTTTTACCTCATCTCGTTGTTCAATAACTATTATTGGATTTTTGCCGAGTTTTCTGGCCAAAGTAGCAATCTCAATATATTTTTTATCTTTATATCCGTTGCATATTAATAATGAATTTTGGTTTTCAAGAAGTGCAAGGCCAATTAATAGTTCTGATTTACTTCCTACTTCTAAACCAAAATTCCATTGGCTACCAAACTCTATTATCTTTTCTAGGACATTTTTCTGTTGATTACATTTGACAGGAAAAACGCCTTGATAAATGTTCTTATATTTATAGGTTTTTATTGCTTTTATAAATGAGTCATGTAATGCATTTATGCGATCTTTCAAGATATCATTAAATCTTATGATTAATGGAGGATTTATTTCTCTACTCTTTAGTTCTTTGACAAGCTTAAAAAGATCAATCTTATTTTCAGATTTTATATCTTTAGTTACTGATATATTTCCTTTGGAATTTATAGAAAAATATTTATCTCCCCATTTGTCTATGTTATAAGTCGAAATACTATCTTCAATAGTCCAAATATTCTTTAATTTTTTCGGCTCAAAATTGGTCAATTTATGTCTTGGTGATTAATAAATGTTTTTGAAAATAACTCAAAACAATATCTTTTATTTTAATGATTACTTGCCAAGTTACCACCCAAAAGTTGAATATACATAGAGTGATTATTAACTAAATGACCAAAGAGAGAACCTTTATTGCAATTAAACCAGATGGAGTTCAAAGAGGATATGTTTCTGAAATTATTGGCAGATTTGAAAAAAAAGGATTTAAATTGGTTGGATTAAAGCAATTAATTCCTTCAAAAGAACTTGCTCAAAATCATTATGGAGTACATAAAGAAAGACCCTTTTTTGGTGATTTAGTAGACTTTATTTCAAGTGGGCCTGTTGTAGCAATGGTGTGGGAAGGCGATGGAGTTATTTTGAGTGCTAGAAAACTAATAGGTGCAACAAAACCTCTGGAAGCAGAGCCTGGAACAATTAGAGGTGATTTAGCTATTGATATTGGGAGGAATATTATTCATGGTTCTGATGGAGAAGATACAGCAAAATTTGAAATTGATCTATGGTTTAACGAAGAGGAATTATGTGAGTGGGAAACTTCTGATTCGAAATGGCGATCTGAAAATTAAAATTTAAATCGCAAATCTATCTAAACTAAATTTTTCTAAAAAGCTTTTTTCTATTTCTTTGAGATTTTTATTTTGAACTATTTTCAAAAGCAGATTACTTGTTATCGCAGAAAATAAAACTCCATTTCTGTAATGTCCTGTGGCTATAAAAAGATTTTCAATTTTTGATTTTCCAAGTATTGGTTTTAGATCTGGTGTGCAAGGTCTAAATCCCCACCAATGTTCCATTTGTGGCCAATTAATAGCTTCTGGCAATAAGGAGCGAATGCCTTCTTGCAGTTGTCTTATTCCATTAGGAGTATTACCTTGATTAAATTTTGAATCTTTTTCAACTGTCGCGCCAACTATAATAAGTCCATCATCACGGGGAACTAGATAAGTTTTAGGACCAAAAATAACTCTTTTCAAAAAATTTGTTGGACCTTGTATTGATAGCATTTGTCCCTTTACAGGAAAGACTGGAATCTTATTAAAAATTTTTTTACTCCAAGCACCACTGCATATAATTGCTTTTTCACAGTTAATTTTTTTTATTTCCCCAGTGGCACATACAACTGTTGCACCTGTAATTTTGTTTTTTTCGAACGTCAAATCCTCTACTTCTGATCCCTCTTGAAATTCGACTCCATGCAAGGAGCATGCTCTCTCAAGAGCACGCATCAGTCTTCTTCGGTTATCTATTTGACCATCTTGTTCAAAAAGTAAACCATGCTTCCAAATAGAATTTATTCCATTAATTTCTGTTTGAAGATCTTTGTAATTTAAATATCTTCCATATTCATAAGTGGGAAACTCTTCAAGATCTTCTTTATTTTTAAAAGGAACTACTATGCCACATTTTTTTTAAACCGCATTTAATATTACTATCTTGTTCAATACTTTTTATCCACTTTGGAATTAGATTTTGACTTTCTTGGCCAAATTTTAGTAATTCATCTTCAAGCCCTTCGGCATGTGTAGCTAACATTCCTGCAGCAACAAATCCAGCTGATTCATTTCTGTTTTTGCTTAAAACTAAAACTTTGAAGTTATTTCTAGAAAATTCATAAGCAATAGATAAACCTAAAAGTCCACCGCCAATGATTAATATTGAATTTTTTGTTTCTTGTTTCATTTAATAATTAATATTTTTATTTGTGTTTTGGTCCTCTTTCCCTTTATATCCAATAATATTAATAAAGAGACTTTTGATAATGAAAAATTTGGAATCTTGGGAAGCTGTGATTGGTTTGGAAACTCATGTACAGCTTAATACGAAAAGTAAAATATTCACATCTGCGTCAACAGCTTTTGGTGATGCACCTAATACTCATATAGATCCTGTAGTTTGTGGGTTACCAGGAACTCTTCCAGTTTTGAATGAGACTGTTCTTGAGTATGCTGTGAAAACTTCCTTAGCATTAAATTTAAATGTTGCAGAACATTGTAAATTTGATAGAAAACAATATTTTTATCCTGATCTTCCTAAAAATTATCAAATTTCACAATTTGACGAGCCACTAGCTGAAAATGGCTGGTTAGAGGTTGAAATAATTGAAAAGGATAAAGAACCCTATATCAAAAAAATTGGTATAGAAAGACTACATATGGAAGAAGACGCGGGAAAACTAGTCCATTCAGGTAGTGACAGATTAGCTGGTTCTAAGTATTCATTAGTAGATTACAATCGTGCAGGAATAGCACTTTGTGAAATTGTAAGTAAGCCAGATATTAGATCAGGTAAAGAGGCATCTGAATATGCTTCAGAGATTAGAAGAACAGTTAGATATCTGGGAGTATCTGACGGAAATATGCAAGAGGGTTCTTTGCGATGTGATGTCAATATTTCAGTGAGAAAAGGACCTAATGCTCCATTTGGTACCAAAGTGGAAATAAAGAATATGAATTCATTTTCTGCAATTCAAAAGGCTTGTGATTATGAAATAGGCAGACAAATAGAAGTTTATGAAAATGGAGGAAAAATTTTCCAAGAAACAAGGTTATGGGACGAAGCTAAACAATTAACAAAAAGTATGAGAATGAAAGAAGGCAGCAGTGACTATAGATATTTCCCTGATCCTGACTTAGGACCAATTGAAATTACAAAAGCCCAAAAAGAAATATGGTTAAAAGAACTTCCAGAATTACCTTCAAAGAAAAGAAATAAATATGTAAGTCAATTTGGGTTGTCTGCATATGATGCAAGGGTAATATCTGATGAAATTAATATGGCAAACTTTTTTGAAGAAACCGTAGCTAATGGTGCTGAGGCTAAATTGGCTTCAAATTGGGTAACAAGCGATATTGTGGGTTATTTAAAAGCAAATAAACTTAGTTTTAGTGACTTAAAACTTAGTCCTGAAAATCTTGCTGAAATGATTAACATGATTGCAAA
>CACBVE010000014.1 GCA_902542595.1 uncultured Prochlorococcus sp. | reverse complement strand
AGCCTTTTTTATGTTTCATTTCCATCCTCGCCAATTTAGTTAACTCTTCTAACTCATTTGGTATTAATGTTGCTATTGAAATGTAATTATCATGGGCCTCTTGCTCTCCCTCTATAACGATTGCATTTATTCTGCTGTAAGCATCTTTATAAGAATCTGTAGTAAAATCGGGCAAATTTAAAGAAATAGGGTTAGTAGATTCCTCACTGGTTTTTTTATTTGATTGTAGAGTTTGCATGTCAGTAATCTTTAGCTCATTATGCATGAATATTACATGATTATAGTGAGTTTATTTAAATATCATGAAAATAGTTTCAATTGTTAAGTCACATTTTTTACTTAAATTTATTTAAGAATTGTTTGGCCAATCTGATTGCATCAGATTCATTATCAATTTGAACCAATGATTAATCAATAACTCCTTCAAATTAGTTCCTAAAGACTCATTTGCTCCTCTGCTATCTCCGATAACACCTGATTTACTGAAGTCGTCAGTAAGCCAAGCTGTAGGCGCATTTCCTTCTAGACTCCAACCTTCTGGGATCTGTCCTTTAATATACTCATTTGGGCGTTCTTTACCTACTAATTCTGGTTTTAAAGCGAGCATCAAACTTGTTTCAGCTAAAGAAGCATGAAGCCCATCCTCGATCTCAGTTTTTGTTAACAATTGACTTAATCCATTTACACCACTCCATAAGAAACAAGGGAAAACTGCCATCCCAGGTGCGCAACTTCTTAACTCTCTTGCCGCTGTATTTAGGAGTGAGATTTGACCTCCATGTCCATTAATCAATATCAATCTTTTAAAACCCATTTCAGATAATTGACCTCCTACTTCCTTAATCATTGAGATTAATAAATTTGAGGAAAGTGAAATTGTCCCAGCAAAACCTTTATGTTCTGGAGAGAAGCCAATATATTGTGTTGGAAGTTTTTTTAATGGAATATCGGAAGAGAGTAATTTAAAAACTTCGCAAATGATTTCATCAACAAAAATACTATCTGTAGCAAGAGGCAAATGCGGCCCATGTTGCTCAACAGCGCCGAATGGCCAAATCACTGTTGATCTTTTTTCTTTTGCAATACTCTCAATTTCTTGCCAATTTAAGTGTTCAAATTTATTAGGTATTGGTTTAAAGTTCATTAATTTAAATTTTGAGTACTAACATTTAGAGTATGTTAATAATTAATTATTCTTATTTTACCTACGATGGGAGTCAGAAATAAAAATGCCCAAGATAATTTCCAACCAAGGGGCAATAAAAAAGATTTTAAAAAACCTCTTCAGGTACTTCACATAAGTAAGAAAGATAATCAGAAAAAGTTTCAAGAAATACAGAATGAGCAAACCAATACGCACGAGGAAATTAAAAAAGAAAGTATTGAAACTAAACCTCAGTTAATTAAAGATGAATCAGCAAAAGAAATTGAGGAGAGTTATGAAAACACTAAAGCTTTTGATAGTTCTCAACAAAACTTAAATAAACCCATTAATTTTTCCGAGCAAAACACAGATTTTCGATTAGAAAGAAAGGTTGATGAATTCGATTTTGATGAAAGTGCTTTTTTGGAGGCTTTAAATGCAAATGAGCCAATTGGGGCTACAGGAGAAACAATTTCAGGGAAAGTTATCGCAATTGAAAGTGATGGACTATATGTTGACATTGGTGGGAAAGCTCCTGGTTATATGCCAAAAAAAGAATCTGGGTTGGGCGTCATTACTAATTTTAAAGAAAAATTTTCTATAGGCCTAGAAATGGAAGTTTTGGTTATCAAAGAACAAAATGCTGATGGAATGGTAACAGTGAGTGCTCGGGCATTAATTCTTAGACAAAGTTGGGAGAAAGTATCAAGTTCAGCAAAAAATGGAGAATTAATTAGCGTTTTAATTAATGGATTTAACAGAGGTGGACTTACTTGTGATGTGGATGGATTGAGAGGATTCATCCCAAGATCCCAACTTGAAGATGGACAAGATCATCAATCTTTTGTTGGCAAAACTCTAAAAGTAGCGTTTCTTGAGGTGAATCCAGAATCCAGAAAATTAGTTCTCTCTGAAAAGAAAGCATCATTAGTCTCTAAACTTACAAGTCTAGAATTGGGTCAATTAATTGAAGGAGAAGTTTTAGCAGTAAAACCATACGGATTCTTTATTGATTTAGGTGGAGCTAGTGGACTTCTTCATCAATCCTCACTAACAAATGGATCGATTCGTTCATTACGAGAAATTTTTAGAGAAGGGGAAATTATAAAAGCTTTAATATCTGAAATAGACCTTGAAAAAGGTCGTATTGGTCTCAATACAGCACTCTTAGAAAACTCTGCGGGAGAATTAATTATTGATAAGCAAAAAGTTATGCAAGAAGCCACAGAGAGAGCACTAAAAACTAAAGCACTCTTCGATAAAAAAGAACAAGATTAATGAACATTAAAAAAATGGAGTCAAGTCTTAAATTAAAAATTTCAGATTGGGAATTAGACTTTTACTCAAGGCCAATTATTGAATCAAATGGAAAAAAAAGGTGGGAATTAATTATCTGCTCTACAAGAAGTTATAAGACACAAGATGTTTTTCTTTGGAATAAAAAGTGCCCTGCTAATGAAGTTAATTCAGTGTGGCTTACAAAGGCGCTAAATGAAGCAATAAGTGAAGCAAAAAAACAAGGGTGGGAGAAACCTTCTTTAGTTCGATTCTGGAGGTCGTCAATGAAATCGATCATTAAGAAATCTCTGGAGGCAGTAAGTATTGAGGCTATTGTAAGTAGGAGAACTTACAATTTATTAGATAGAATCGAATTTCTTGAAAAAGAGATTTATCCAAAGGAAAAAGGTTATGTAAGAGGTGTATTAGCTCCTACTTTTACTTCTAAAATGGAAAATTCTCCTACACCTTTACCAGAAGCAGTAAGAGGTGATGCTTTAACTATCTCTGAAATATCAATTGGCGAATTAAAATCAGCAGAAAATTGGCCTATGGAATTTGGAGATATTTTCCCAATTCAGCAAGATTTAGATGATAATTACTTAGTTCCAGGATTAAGACTTTTTAGCAAAGATAGATCTTTGGCACTTTCTGCTTGGTTTAGTTGTTTAGAACCTATAAAACTAATTATAAGAAAAAACCAACTCATACTTGAAGCTTCAGAAGATGATAAGTGGCTTGTAACTGATTTACCAGAAAAAGATGCAAGCATTTTAAATACAAAGTTTTTAAAGAATAAAAAAAATTCTTTTGGTTATCAATTTATTTCCATACAGTCAACGCCGTATATCGAAAAATTTGCAGGATTCTGGATCTTAAGAGATATTGAATTAATTTCATAAATTCAGTTTAGGAGCAGGAACTATTCCTTACAAAGAAATATATTTCTCAAAAGATGAAATTTATATTCAAAACAAAAAATTTGAGTACTATTTATCACCTATTCTTAGTCAAAATAATTTCAAACATGCATACTTCACGAAGTCTTGCTCTGAGAAATTTCTTCAATCATTAGGGAATCACTTTAATGCAAATTCCATAAATTGTGTTTCCAATCAAATTCACAGTAATGTGATAGTGTTTGGATCTCATTCGCAAAAAGGAACTAAGACTGATGCTGATGGTCTTGTTGGCAATAAATACAGTCAAAACTTATGGGTTTACACAGCTGATTGTATGCCAATATTTTTTGCAGATAAAAGGACTAGAAATGTAGCAACCTTGCATTGTGGTAGAAAAGGTTTAGAAAAAAAAATAATAAAAAATCTGGTAAAAATTTTCGATACCCTTGGGACATCAAGAGATGACTTACTTGTTGCGATAGGACCAGCGATTTCTAAGGAACATTATCTGGTTGATAAAATGACACTCAAAGAATTTTATAGAAAGGCCGAAAACAAAAACATAACTGTCAAATTGACTAAAACTAAAAAAGATCTTTGTTTTAGTGATTCAAATCACATCAGAGAGCAAAACTTAAATAAAATTGATCTAAAAAGATCTGCTTATAAACAACTTTTAAATGAGAAAATCCCTCATACAAATATAGACATCTCAAATTTATGCACATACAAATTCAATAATGAATTTTATTCCTGGAGAAGGAGCAAAACAATCTCGAGACAATGGAATCTTATTTGCTCATAAAGATAATTAACTTGGACAAATTTCACCAGTTAAGTCTTTAGCGACTAATAATTCGGTCATCTCCTTAGTGCCTTTTATATTAAAAACTTTTGCTAATAAAATATTCTCTTTGAAACCAAAGGGTTTTATTTTCACTTTGCTTCCCCTTGGGAATTCTTTCTTAAGTAAATTAGTTGCTTCAAGCTCATCATTTTCATTTACATCTACACAAAATAATCCAATCGTTAAATTCCTATTTTGATCCCCCACCAAAATAGTATTTGAACTTTTAATTTGAAGAATTTCAGCCGAGTTAACTATTACAGGATTAAAAAAAATCAAGCAGATAATAATTAAAAATTTTGATAATTTTTTCAATTCAGAAATATCTAAGATTTGAGTTATATTAGAGTTAATACTTGTAAAAGAAGAATTTAAAAAAATTAATTTTCACAATTAACATATCCAACCATTTGAGCATTACTTTTACCAGGAGGAACCATTGGATAACAATTTTCACCTCTTCTGACAAGAATATTAATTAAGGCAGGTCCGTCATGATCAAGCGCACTTTTTAATTCATTCTGTAATTGTTTTCTATCAGAAATTAAGTATCCTTTAACTCCAAAAGAATCAGCAAGTTTTACAAAATCAGGTTCACCACAACTCATATCAGATGAGGAATATCTTTCATCGTAGAAACTTTCCTGCCATTGTCTTACCATCCCTTGCCAGCGATTATTGATAATTATCAATTTCACCTTTAGACCATATTGAGATAAAGTGCCTAATTCTTGAATATTCATTAAGACACTTGCATCTCCTGCAATACAAATTACATCTGAATTAGGTAAGGCTGCTTTTACTCCAATTGCCGCTGGCAATCCAAAGCCCATAGTTCCTAAGCCTGCACTACTAATCCATTTTCGTGGAGAATTCCTAAGATATTGAGCAGCCCACATCTGATGTTGTCCTACATCTGTAGTTACATAAGCTTCTGGTAAAAGTTCCCTCACTTTTAAAAGAACTTCCTGTGGATAAATTTCTCCTTCTTTAGGCGGGTCGTATAAAGGGTGTTTATTTTTCCAAAAATCAATTTTTTCTAACCAGTTTTTCGTCCGACAAGTCAATTTATTTTTTAGAGATTGCTCATTAATTTTTAGAACAGCTTTTGAAACATCAGAAACAATTGCAACATCTACGCGTCTATTTTTATTAACTTCTGCTGGATCTATATCTATATGAATAACCTTTGCATTAGGCGCAAAAGTATCTAATTTTCCTGTAACCCTATCATCGAATCTAGCTCCAACAGCAATTAAAAGATCACATTCTGTAACAGCAAAATTCGCGTAAGCAGTTCCGTGCATTCCCAACATCCCTACTGATAAATTGTCTTTTTCATCAAAAGCGCCCTTCCCCATTAAGGTTGTAGTTACTGGTATTTGATAATTCTTTGCCAAAGTTCTTATTTCATCATGAGCTCCTGAAGATATTGCTCCACCACCAACATAAAGAAGAGGTCTTTCAGAATCCTCTATCAATTTAATTGCTTTTTTTATATCACAATCATTTATATCTCCATTTCTTTTAAATCCCTTAGGAATAATCTCCCCGGGCAAAACTCTTTGGTAATTAAAGAATTCTTGACCTACATCCTTTGGTATATCAATTAAAACAGGGCCAGGTCTACCAGAAGAAGCAATAAAAAAGGCTTCAGAAACTACCTTCGCTATGTCTGAAGGATTTCTTATTACCCATGAGTGTTTAACTATTGGAAGAGTTATACCAAAAATATCAGTTTCTTGGAAAGCATCAGTTCCAATAGCAGGTCTGGGAACTTGACCTGTAACTACCACAAGAGGGACTGAATCCATTTGTGCAGTTGCAATTCCAGTAACCAAATTTGTTGCGCCCGGACCTGAGGTCCCAAAACATACTCCTACTTCACCTGTAGATCTTGCATATCCATCAGCCGCATGAGAACCTCCTTGTTCATGTCTCACCATATAGTGCTTTAACCAACCATCTTGTTCTGCCTTATGAACTGCGTCATATATTGGTAGTATGGCTCCTCCAGGATATCCAAATATAACCTTTACCCCATGAATTTTTAGAGAATCCATTAGTGCATCTGCACCAGTTATCCAAACCGGGTTTTCATTTTTTGAACTACCCTTTGAAAAGGATCTCGAAGTAAGAGTCACAAAAGAAATTCAATGATTACTATAAATATTAAACTTAATCAAAAACTTTTGCCTCATTTAGAAATGTAATGTCAGAAATGTATTCGAGAATCTTTCAATAAATTTAAATTTTTTTAGGAAATTTTAAATTGATCTTCATAGAATTCCCAGCCTATGTAATGGGCCAGATCCTGAAATAAGTTCAATAAAAAGTATAAGAAAAATAATCATTGCAACCCTTCCGTTCCAAACCTCTGAACTATTATTCCAACCCCATTGCCATTTCTCTTGGGGATAAAGTTTAACCTTTTCAGGCAACTTAGAAGCATCCTCTATGTTAACTAGAGGTCCTTCCAAGCAGGAAATCACTAGATCACTAAGTCCTTCAATAAAAGTAGGGTGAGTATTTAGAGCTCTAACTCTCCTAAAGTTCTTAATACCAGCCTGTTCAGCAATTTCTTTATATTCAATATCAATTTCTTGCAATGTTTCGATATGCTCTCCAACGAAACTTATGGGAACCACAATCAAGTCATTAACATTTGACCTTCCAAGATCAGCTAACACTTCTTCAGTGTAAGGCTTCAACCATTCAACAGGACCAACTCTACTTTGATAAGAAAGTGTATACGGGTTAGTATGCCCTAAAAATTTTTCTAGCTCATTTATTATTAATAAAGAACAATCTTCAATCTGTTGTTTATAAGGGTCTCCAGCTTCCTCTACATAACTCTTAGGAACTCCATGAGCAGTAAAAAATATATGAGCCTTTGAAGGTGATTCACAAAGTGAGATTTGTTCAGAAATTAATTCAACCATAGACTTTAAGTAACCTGCTTGACTGAACCAACTCCTTACACATCTCATTGGAACCTTCTTAAATTCATCATCAGAATCTCGCAATTTTTTTAATTCCCTAAAGCTCGAACCACTTGTACTTATTGAAAAATGTGGATACAAGGGTATTACAACTACTTGATCTATGCCATCGGCTTTCATATCAGCAATTGCTGATTCGGTAAAAGGATGCCAATACCTCATAGCGATGTAGGTAGTAGCGTTAAATCCCTTGTCCCTTAATTTAGATTGTAATTCTCTTGCTTGTTGTTCAGTTATCCTTCTAATAGGTGAACCTCCACCTATAGAAAGGTAAGCCTGTTGTGAAGTAGTACTCCTAAGCGTGCTTATTAACCAAGCTAGGGGCTTTTGAAAAATAGGAAAAGGCGTCCTGATAATTTCTGGATCAGAAAAAAGATTGTATAAGAATGGGCCAACATCAGTAATGCGTTCAGGCCCTCCTAAATTCATTAGTAAGACGCCTATTTTATCCATTTAAAACTTATGAAGATTGAAAATCAACATTAAAAACGTCATTATATGGTCAATTATATAAGTAAATGAACGTAATTCAGGAAATTAATAATGTCAATGATAAATTTGCTACTCAAGGCAGCAAGCTTAAAATTGAGAAAAGAGGAGAGAAATTAAATATTCGTGGTTCACTACCCTCCAAAGAAGATAACAATAACTTTAAAATTCAAAGAATATCTCTTGGTTTAAAGGCTGATATTTCTGGATTAGAGGAGGCCAAAAAAAAATTACAATTAATCAATTTGCAATTGGAATTGAATCAATTTGATTGGATTAATTGGATAAGCAAGCCTTACAACAAGGAAATAAAAGATGGGTTTGAATTTCCAAAAAGATTAAATCAATTTGAGGAATTTTTTTTTAAAGAAAACAAAAGTGACTTTCGAACCAGCACTAGAAAAACAACTTGGAGAAGTTCTTATAAACCATATATGAAAAGAATCCTAAATATTTATAATGACTTTGAGAATGAAGCTTTAGAAAAAATATTTCAAAAAACACTTGAAAGTTATGAAGAAGGTACCAGAAGTAGGAAACAATGCGCTACTTCTTTAAGTGTTTTGGCTAAGTTTTTGGACATTAAACTACCAGAAGATTGGAAATTAAATTCTAGAGGATATGGTCTGAACAAAGCAGTATTTAGGGATCTACCTAAAGACGAATTAATAGAGAAACTGTGGGAGAAGATACCAAACAAGTCTTGGAAATTTGTTTTTGGTCTGATGGCTACATATGGATTGAGAAATCATGAAGTGTTTTTTTGCGATTTAAGCTCATTAGCAAATTTTGGAGACAAAATCATTAGAGTTTTACCTACGACAAAAACAGGGGAGCATCAAGTTTGGCCATTCCATCCTGAATGGGTAGAAAAATTCGAATTATCAAAACTTGGTGAAAATCCAGAACTATTACCAAATATTAATACAGATCTTAAAACCACAACCTTACAAAAAATTGGGAAAAAAATTACAGATCAGTTTAAGCGTTACTCTTTACAAATAAAACCTTATGATCTCCGGCATGCTTGGGCCGTAAGAACAATTTTTTACGATTTACCTGATACTGTAGCTGCCAGAATGATGGGACATTCAGTTAGCCTACATACTCAGACGTATCACCACTGGATTACTAAAAGAGATCAACAACAGGCAGTTAATAATGCACTTTTAAAAGTTAATAGAGCTAAAAGTATCTAGAGATTTATAATCACTAAATAAAATTGGAGTTATATGCAAGAAGACCCTTTATTTTCCGGAAAAATATTCAACCTCGATAATCAAGCTAAGGAACTTGGTATGGGAGGCAAACTATCACCAGATAGCGATGAGAGCTTATATAAAAAAAGAATGCAGAAAAGAAAAGATATTCAAGCTGAAAGACTACAAATCAGAAAAACAAAAAAGGGTTTATTGATTGTTTTTACAGGTAATGGTAAGGGTAAAACAACAGCATCTTTAGGTATGGCCTTAAGGACTATAGGTCACGGTTATAAAGTAGCCATCATTCAATTTATTAAAGGGGGATGGACAACTGGAGAGGAAAAAGCACTTAAAAATTTATCTTCAAATATATCTTGGCATTCATTAGGAGAGGGATTTACTTGGGAAACACAAGATAGAATTAGGGATGAAAAATTAGTTCAAGAAGCGTGGCAACTTGCCAAAAAATATATTAAGAATGAATCTTATAAGCTTATAATCCTTGATGAAATTAATATAGCTACAAAACTTGGCTATCTTGCTTCAGAAGAAATAATCACCTTTTTGAAAAGTCTAAATAATAGGAAAAATCATGTTGTTTTAACTGGAAGGGGAGCATCCGATTCAATCATCAATTACGCTGATCTAGTGACAGAAATGAAGTTAATAAAACATCCTTTTAAGGAACAGGGAATAAAAGCACAAAAGTGCGTTGAGTTCTAGTTAAAACAAATTTTTATTTAATTCTCTATACAGGTTTAGAAATGTTTAAAGACGCAAGCAAAATCTGAACAAAAAATAAATTCGGTACATTTACTTGCTAAGGTCTTAAAAGTATGATTATTGAATGACTTACAAAAGAGTTCTCTTAAAACTTAGTGGTGAAGCACTAATGGGTGAAAAGCCTTACGGGATAGATCCTGCTATAGTTCAGTCAATTGCGGAAGACGTTTCAAAAGTAGTCGAAAATAATGTACAACTTGCAATAGTTGTTGGTGGTGGAAATATTTTTAGGGGGCTCAAAGGGTCCGCTGATGGAATGGATAGAGCGACGGCTGACTATGTGGGAATGCTTGCTACAGTAATGAATGCTATTTCACTTCAAGATGGATTAGAAAGGGTAGGAGTGGCAACCAGAGTTCAAACTGCAATTGAGATGCAGGAAATTGCAGAGCCCTACATTAGAAGAAGAGCCATGCGGCACCTAGAAAAAGGTAGGGTTGTAGTTTTCGGAGGCGGATGCGGTAATCCATTTTTTACAACTGATACTACTGCAGCTCTGAGAGCAGCGGAGATAAACGCTGAAGTTGTGATGAAGGCTACCAAAGTTGATGGAGTATACAATTGTGATCCTAATAAATTTCAAGATGCAAAAAAATATTCTACTCTCAGTTATCAGCAAGTACTAAGTGATGAAATTGCAGTAATGGACAGCACTGCAATCGCGCTTTGCAAAGACAATAACATACCAATTATGGTATTTGATATATTCAAAAAAGGGAACATCTCCAAAGCTGTTGCTGGTGAGCCAATAGGTTCATTAATTAGTTAGAGCTTATTTAATTTTTTTTATTATGAACGAACAAGTACTTCAAGAAAATATGAATAAAAGTATTGAAGCCACGCAAAGAAACTTCAATACCATAAGAACTGGCAGAGCTAATGCTTCCTTGTTGGACAGAATAAGTGTTGAGTACTATGGTGCAGAAACCCCAATCAAATCACTTGCCACAATAAGTACTGTAGATTCGCAAACAATTTCAATTCAACCATTCGACATTTCATGCTTACAAGCAATTGAAAAATCTATTTCGATGAGCGATTTGGGTATAACTCCAAATAATGATGGAAAAGTAATAAGAATAAATGTTCCTCCTTTAACAGAGGAAAGAAGAAAGGAATTTTGCAAATTAGCCTCTAAATACGCAGAGGAAGGGAAAGTAGCTTTGAGGAATATTAGAAGAGATGCTGTTGATAAAGAGAAAAAAGACGAAAAAGATGGTCTTATTTCTATTGATGAGTCAAGAGATAATCAATCTGAAATCCAAAAGATTACTGATAAATTTATTGCTTTAATAGAAACTAAATTATCTGAAAAAGAAAAGGAAATTCTAAAAGTTTGAAAGAATTTGATGTCGTAATAATTGGTGGAGGTTTGTCGGGTTCTTCCACTGCACTCAATCTATCTAAAAAGGGATATTCAGTTTTAGTTATTGAAAAAGAAAAATTCCAAGATTACAAACCATGTGCAGGGGGGATGGCATCTTCAATGCAAAACTTTCTCCCATTAGACATAAAAGATTCCATAGAATCCAAAATCAAAAATGTTGAATTCAGATGGAAGGCTTCAGATAATGTAAATGCAGATCTGACTGGTGAATCCCCTTTTTGGATTATTAAAAGAGAGAAACTTGACCAATTATTACTGGATGAGTCTGTGAGTAATGGAGTTCAGATAATAAGGCCATTATTGATAGAACAAATCACAAAAAAAAATGATAAATGGGAAATTACATGTAAAAACAAAACTAAATATTCATCAGAATTTCTTGTTATCGCAGATGGGTCCCAATCCAAATGGGCTGGATATTTCAATTTAGGACCAAGAAAACCAAAATTTGCGAACACAATCTCATTAAGAATGAAAGGGTTAGGTGAAATACCTAGAGATTCAGTTAGATTTGAGTTTGGATTTATAAAATATGGCTTTGCATGGGCATTCCCCCTAAGAGAAAGCATAAATATTGGTTTAGGTACTTTTATAAATAATGGTCTATTAGAAAATCAGTCTATAAATAAACAAGTGATCAGAAGTTTTGGTTTTGATGATTTTCCTCATAAAACAATTAGTAAGAAACTAAGAATATGGAATGGCTTCCACTCAATTAATGGTGATAAAGTTTTAGCGGTTGGAGATGCAGCATCTCTATGTGATCCATTTTTAGCTGAAGGAATTAGACCATCATTAATAAGCAGTTTTTATGCTGCAGAATACATAGATCAATGCCTATCAGGGAAAGTAAATGATTTAGATCTTTATACGAAAAAAATTAATAACATTTGGGGAAAATCAATGGCTTGGGGGAGGAGAATAGCCCAAGTTTTTTATAGATTTCCAAGGACTGGATACCAATTAGGTGTCAAAAGAAAAACAGCACCTAAACGTATTGCTCAAATATTATCAGGAGAAATGAGTTATGAAGATATTGCAAAAAGAGTAATCAGAAGACTTTTAACAAAAAGTGAGGCTTAATTCTTTTTCAATTCAAACTTAAGTTTAGTTAGCAGAAATTAATTTATGATTGTTAATTTCTGAATATCTCTTAAGTAGCAGCTCTTCCAATTCTTCTATAGCCTTACTGAATCCAGTGATACCTTCACTAAGCTTTTCACTCGCCATTTGATCTTCTAACATACTTAATCTGAAATCTTTTTCTTCAAAGTTGTAGTCAATAGAATTATTGATTTGGGTACTTACATCTAATTTTCTAATTAACTCTCCTTTTTCTTTTTTTAGTTCCTCAAGAAATTTTGGTGCGATTGTTAAAAGATCACAACCAGCTAATTCTTTTATTTCATCAAGATTCCTAAAACTCGCTCCCATTACTTCTGTCTTGAATCCTTTTTCTTTAAAATACTTGTAAATTTGTGTAACCGAAATAACCCCAGGGTCTTCAGCACCAACAAAAATAGTTTTACCAGTTTTTGCTTTATGCCAATCCAATATACGGCCAACGAACGGAGAAATTAGAGTTATCTTCGCATTGGCACAAGTTACGGCTTGGCAGAAGTTAAAAAGTAAAGTTAAGTTGCACTTAATACCCTCTTTTTCCAAAATTTCAGCTGCCTTAATTCCCTCCCAAGTTGCGGCAATCTTAATCAAAATTCTTTCCTTTTCAATTCCAAAATTTTTGTAAAGATCGATCAATTTTCTCGCTTTTTCTACTGTAGCTTCTGTGTCAAAGCTCAGTCTTGCATCAACTTCTGTAGATACACGCCCTGAAATAATTTTCAATATTTCTTTTCCAAAAAATACTGAAACTTGATCAACAGTTTCTTTAATTAATTCGATTTTAGAGAATCCCTGGGGCAATGCATTTGCTGAACTTTCTAAAGCTTTATCAATTAATTTCACATAATCAGGATTCTTAGCAGCAGCAAGTATTAGAGATGGATTAGTGGTGGCATCCCTTGGTTGAAATTTTTTTATCGAATCTAAATCTCCAGTATCAGCAACAACAACGGTCATGGAGGACAATTGTTCTAAAATTGATTTCATGTTTAGATAATCATACATATATACAACCTAGCTTTTATTCCTGATGAAATCATCAGATAGTGAACTAAATATTTATAAAATTGGAAAATTTTAGGGTTTTTTAACAATCATTCCGGGATTTTCAATCTTAGGAGGTATTTTTTCGATTACTATTAGACTCTCGATAATTTCTTTCGCAACTGGTACTGCAACAGTTGAACCATATGCATATGCTTTAGACGGCTCATCAACGACTACAAGGACAGCGTATTTTGGATCATTAACTGGTAGGATCGCTACAAAACTACAAACTTTTTTGCTTGTATAAGATCCATTTAAAGCTTTTTGAGAAGTGCCCGTTTTCCCAGCTATCCTATAGCCCTCGATTTTAACTCCAGATCCACTACCTTTATCAACTACGCTTTCCATCCATTCAAGAACAGTTTTAGAAGCCTCCTTCGAAAAAAATTGTTTTTTTGGATTTTTATTAAATCTTTCTTTGAAAGTTGAGGTAACATGAGGAGTCACTTCAAACCCCCCATTTGCTAGAGCAGCATGAAGTTGAATCAATTTAAGTGGTGAGATTGAGAAACCTTTACCAAAAGAAGTTACGGCAGGCTCAATTGATTGATTTACAAATAAATCTTTTCTCTTTAGTTGGCCAGCAGTTGATTCAAATAAGTCAGTCTCTAAATTTTTATTTATGCCTAAATTATTTAGCCAGTCCCAATAAATTATGGGATCTAAATTTTGCATTATTTTTACCATCCCAACATTGCTTGAAACCTGCAAAACTTTTGGATAGTCAATGTATCCATTACCTTTTTTATCCCAATTAGAAAGTGTCCATCCTCCAACATTAATCTTTCCAAGATCTTCTACTAATCCATCTTTCTGGATTACTTTTTCTTCTAACGCTAAGGCAAGATTAATAGGTTTAAAAGTTGAACCAGGCTCAAATAAATCTTGAGAATACCAACCCCTAAAGAGTTCAGAGTCATACTGCCAAAATTTATTTGGATCATATGAAGGGACAGTAACCAAGGAAATAATACGACCATTATTAACATCCATAACTATGGCAAATCCTTTCTTAGCTTTCCATTTGCTTACTTGATTTGATAATGCACTGAATGACGCTTTCTGTAATTTTGAATCAATAGTTAGGCCTAAACTTTTGTAATCAGAAATGAAATCACCTGGGGCTGAATTATCCGGTAAAGGAGTTCCATCTCCTCCTTTTTTTAATAAATTACTTTTACTAAAAACTTTAATTTGATTATCTAAATGAAGCTCTAAACCTGCTGAAGCTATATTCTCATCATTAACAAAACCCACAAGATTAGAATAAAGTTCCCCTTGTGGATAATATCTCTGAGAATATCTAAACAAATCAAGTCCGCTTATTTGAAGATTCTTAATCTTTTCAGCATTTTCTTCTGAAATTTTATCTAAAAGCAAAATACCACTCATTTTATTATTAAATTTCCTAAGGAGTAATTCATCATTAATATCCAAGATAGGTGATAATTTTTCTATAACTTCTTCAATACTTCTAACTCTGTTAATTGAATCACCAGGAAAATTAAAATATTTTGGATGGGCCCATAATTTATAGAGCGGTTTATCGTAAGCAATAAGTCTATTATTTCTATCAACAATTGATCTCCTTTTTTTTAAGGAATTAGTTTTAGAAGACTGTATTAACCTAGCTTTCCTTTGTAAATCAGAGGCGTTAAAAACTTGCAATCTAACTAACTTACCAAACAAACAAAATATTAAGAGCAAGCTAAATAAAAAGAGAAACTTAAATCTTCCTTTATCAAGAGGTATTAAACGAACAATTTTTTTGTATTTTTTCATCAATATCCCCTTTGATATTTGCTATCACGTAAACCTTCAATTAAACTACTTAAATTTTTCTTAAATAAACTTTCTTTTTTTTCTGCAAGTTTATCTAGATAGATTAAATCTTCAGGTTTAGTTTTTCTATAAATATTGAGAGACTCAAGTTCACTAATATAAAATTCTTCAATTTTAGAAATATAATCAATGAGATTATTATTGATCGCTCTTGTTTTAGATAAGCTTTTATATGTATTTGACCATTTTCTTTGACTATCAAGAGATAAGAAAAATAAGGTGAAAATTAATACTAGAAGAGAGATATTAATGGTATCTAAAATTTGATGTATTAATTTTGTACTAATTATGGAAATTTTTTCATAATTTTTTTTATATAAAACTTTTTTTTTAAAATTAAGTTGATTCCCATAAGGTTTCATCTATGAATTATTTTTAAATGGTAGAAGCGTTATTAATTAAATAAACATCTATTTGTTTGATTCGCAAGTAAAAAATTAAATTCTTTATGTCCTTAATAAGAACAAATTTAAGAAAGTCAATCCATTCCATAGAGAATGCATAATCACAGAAGAGAACAAACTCCCTGAAGCAATCCTTGTAATTCCTAATCCAATACCAAGAACAAATAAAGGTGGCATTTCTCCTAAACTTAAATGAGCTAATGCAAAAATAAAAGCTGAAACTATGATGCCCGAAATTACTCCAAAATCTCTTGAAAGAGTTGTTAGCAAAATACCGCGAAATATAATCTCCTCAAATAGAGGAGCTAGTAGAGTTGTTGTTACAAATAATAGAATAAATGATAAGTAATTATTATTATTAAGAACAATTTCCAGCAAAGGGTTACTACCATTCTGATTATCGACCAGACTATTCATAATTAGAGAAATCAATAAAACAAAAGGAACTATTGTTAGCCAACCTTTAATTCCCTGAATAATTGCATATTTTATTGGGAAGAAATTGAACTGTAAATAATCCTTTTTAAAAGAAAATTCACCACTCAAGGATTTAATTTGATAATAAACTATCCCTAATGGCGGGATAGCCATAAAAAGATATCCCAAGAATATTTTTAGAGATTGTGACAATTCATTTGAGATATTTTTAGAAAAAAGTTCAACTAAGCTGATAGAAAACAAAGGTGATACCACTTCTCCTAAAACAACAAATCCACCTGCAATTAATAAGACCATATCAATTAATTCTAAATCTAAGGATTTAATTTCTTGCCAACCAAATTTTTTCAAAGTTATGGTAGACCATAATATTTTTAAAGCCAGAATTGAGCCAATAAGTATTGTTAAAAGTGGTATTAGTCTGATGGCTAATATTTTTAAAAACATTTTTCTTGAAAATGATTTTGTTATTAATGAACTATCGTCAAAATCGAATTTTTGGCTTAAAAGATGATATAAAAATCTATCCCCTTTAAATAAATCAAATTTATCAGCATTTGGTTTATAGGAATTATCATTGGATTTTTTTTCTATCTCATCAATAAGTAATTTAAAGTTTTTATTTCCAAAATCTTTGGATATATTTTTATAGATTAAAGGATCATTTGATTCTGAAGAGATTATTCGAATTAATTTATTTCTCTCTGTTAGTTCATCAAATGAGACCTCAGAAAGTGCTTTATTTATTTGATCAACAGGATCATTTATGATAAAAAAATTTTTAAGATTTACAGGTATTGATTGGGTAGATAATTCAGCAATTTCTTGCTCTTTTTGACTTATATCAAATGAAACAGATGGTCTATTTAAACTATCTCTTAAGCCTTGCTGCCAAACAAAAAATGTTATGACTATAGAAATAAAAGCTAAAAAGAGTTTAGACTTAGAAATATTTTTAAGGATCATATTTTATTATATTGTTGAAAACCATACTTTGTTTTAATTGATGTTCCTAATATTTATATATCTATTTTAATCACGCCATGAGATGATTGAATTATCTTAATTTTCAAATTTATATAATGACTATAAGATTAGTTTTAGTTAGACATGGACTAAGCAGTTTCAATGCAAAAGGATTAATTCAAGGAAGAACAGATGATTCATTATTAACTGATGAAGGATACGAACAAGCCCGAAAAGCAGGAAAAGCATTATCAAAAATAAATTTCGATAAAATCTATTCCTCCCCACTTGTGAGAGCGGCAGAGACTGCAAAAACAATTAAAAAGACCTTCAATAAAGAACAAAATATTGAATTTGATGATAATTTACTTGAGGTAGATCTTAGCGCATGGTCTGGGCTAAAAATTGATGAAATAAAAAAGAAATTTCCAGAAATTTATCCTATATGGAAAAATGATCCAGAAAATCTAATCTTAAAAAGAAATGATAATAAGACTTATAAACCAATTCAAGATTTATTTTTGCAGGCAACAAATTTTGTAGAAGACATATTAAAAATTTATTTAGACAAAAATGATGTCAATATTTTAGTTGTAGGACATAATGCTATTCTCAGATGTTTAATCCTCTTTTTAATAGGAAAGCCTAAGCAAGGTTTTAGGAAAATAAGATTAGAAAATGCTTCTTTCTCGATACTCAATATTTCAAGAAAAGACAACTCTTTTAATACACAAATTGAATGCTTAAATCAAACTTCTCATCTGAATAAAAATATTCCAAATCAAATTGGAGATTCCAGAATATTTCTAATAAGGCATGGTGAAACTAACTGGAACAAAGAAGGTAGATTCCAAGGCCAAATTGATATCCCATTAAATGAAAACGGAAAAGATCAAGCTAGAAAAACTTTTGAATATTTGAGAAATATTTCTTTCAATAAGGCATTTTCAAGTTCAATGCATAGGCCTTATGAGACTGCACAAATAATCCTTCAAAATAGGAAAGATTTAACAATAGAAAGAATAGATTCACTTATAGAAATTAGTCACGGTTTATGGGAGGGTAAATTAGAAGCAGAAATTAGAGAACAGTGGCCAGCTTTATTAAAAAATTGGCATTATAAACCCGAAGAAGTAATAATGCCCGAAGGTGAATCTATAAAAGATGTATCAGAAAGATCAGTAGAAGCTTTTGACAAAATTTGTTTATCTCAAAAGGATAATGATCTAAGTCTTCTGGTTGCACATGATGCAGTAAACAAAACTCTCATTTGCAATATCCTTGGTATTAATTATTCAAATATTTGGATGATAAAACAAGGCAATGGCGGTATAACTATAATTGATCTTTTTAATGATCCCAATAAGCCCCCTGTGATTAGCGCTCTAAACATTACAACACATCTAGGAGGAATAATTGATTCAACTGCTTCCGGAGCACTTTAAATTAAAACTCTTTTTAAAAATTTATTTAGATGAAATCAGTGCAAGAAAAAGCTTTATTTATTGAAAAAGCCAACCTGATTAAGAGGCCAAAATTTGAAATATGCTTTACCAATTATCTCCTTTTTATGAAGAAATTTACTTCCAGGCCAATATCTTCCATCCCAGCTATTTGACCTATTATCTCCTAAAACTAAAAAATGATCTTCTGGAACTTTTATATTTTCAAATTTACCACAATTATTGAAGGGGGATAATGAGCACTTGTAAGAGACATAAGGTTCAGGAATTAATTTATTATTTATTATTAATTCGCCCTTAGAATTTACACTTACAATTTCTCCTGGGAGTGCCACCACTCTTTTAATATATGCATCACAAGCTTGATCCCTCAAACCAGGAATAAAAGAAATTGGAGGAACACTCATAAAAAAACAATATCTTTTTTTTGGTAAAGGCTTAGATCTTGATGCAATTAATTTTTCATCAAAAGAGAAAGGTGAGTTAAAAACAACAATATCTCCTCTTTTTGGTAAAGAGTTTCTTAGCGAAAATTTTTCAATAATTAACCTATCATTTATTTGTAATTCTGGGAGCATTGAACCAGAGGGGATGTAACGTGGTTCTGCTAAAAAAGATCTACAAGAAGAAACAAAAAAAGTTAATAAAATTAGTAGACCCCATTCTTGTAAAAAACTTTTAATAGAAGCAGGCATAAAATTAATAAAGTCTTGATTTATTAAACTTATATAAATTGATTTGCATATTCAATTTCGTTAAAACCTAATATTACTTTTTTCCCTTCATAAATCAAAAATGGTCTTTTTATTAATTTGCCGTCACTTTGAAGAAGTTGAATAATTTCTTCCCTTAATAAACTTTTAATATCGAGACTAAGATTTTTAAAGGCTTTACCTCTTGTATTAAAAATCCTTTTCTTATCATCAGAGAATTGTTCTAAGGCTAGATTTAAATAATTAACAAGTGGTGGTTCTTTCACAATGTCGATTAATTGGAATTCCAAATCTCTGCTTTCAAGCCACTTTTCAGCTTTTCGGCAAGTAGAGCATTTTAAATAACTATAAAGAATTATTTTTTTCAATTTAATTTACTAATGTTTGATTTCTTAAGTACTTTAAAGTTTTTCTTTTTTTAGAGGTATACAACTTTTCAATAAATTTTCAACCACATCAAAATCCCTCCAACCATCAATTTTCACTGTTCTTCCATCAAGTCCTTTACTTGTTCTAAAAAATTCAGCAACATCCTCAAGCTGATTAGGAGCAATTTGATTAATACTAACTATATTAGCCTGCCTAGGATTTGCCATAGGCACACATAAAAGTTTCCCATCATATGCACCACAGTCATGCATATCCAAAACTCCAATAGGTCTAGCTTTTATAAGACAACCAGCAAATGTAGGCTCATCCATTATCACCATTGCATCAAGAGGAGCTCCGTCATCAGCTAGGGTATTTGGGATAAAACCATAATCAAAAGGGTACCTCACTGAAGAATGCAAAACTCTATCTAAAGCCATTATTCCTGCATCAGAACAATATTCATATTTATTCCTGCTCCCCGCAGGTATTTCAACAACAATATTTACAATTCCCTTCATTGGAGATGGAGGTATTGAACTAAGGTCCATCTTTTTTTAAATCGTGATTATTAATTATCTCATTTCCTTGAGATAAAGGTCTACCAATTAAAATGCTTATTGTAGGTAATAAAATTGTCAAAAAGGCAAAAATAATTCCTAAAGATGTTATTGATAAACTCCTTATACTTAAGGGGTCATCATCATCTTTTTCAAAATCATTTCTAGCAGAACCAAGAGAAGATTCCTCGCTTGATTTACTTTGAATAAACTGCTTTGATTTTGTGTAACTCAAGAACTCTTAATTGGGAAAAATTATGGAGATAATTAAACATAATTATCCTACATTCAAAATGTCAATAAATCAAAACATTAATTGGCAAATTTTTAATTAATCTTTTTCTAGCAAAGACCTTATAGATTTTAGTTCATCTAATATTTGTACCAATGTATTTTGAGCAGCTGAGGAAGGGGTATTAAAAACCTCAACAGTTACTTCCTTTATCCTTAAAATATCTTTTGCAAATCTTGCAACTTCATTAGGATGGAATTTTAAAGGGTCTTTTTGATCAGTTCTAAATTCGGGATTTAATTTTCTTGGATTAAAGCTTGGGTTTAGATTTCTTAAATCTGTATTTGTATATCTATAGACAGAAGCTCTTGATCTACTAAGGAATTTTTGAACTTCATCAATACCTACTAATTCCTCTTCGCTAGAAATATTGGAATCTATATTTTCCATAAACTTAAGAAAATGTTTTAGTAATAATTAACTTTTAAGAGAGTTTGAACTTCATTACTGAAGAAGTTAGCAGAAAGAATATTTTTAGACTAGCCGCGTTCAGGAACTCAAGACACTTTAAATTGTTTTTTCAACTTAATTGATAAAATTAAATATCATTAAGGATTTTTTATATGCGCGTGACAACCTCATTTCCTCTGGGGACTCTTCGTGACACACCTTCTGAAGCTGAGATTATTTCACATCAATTACTTTTAAAAGCTGGGTATATTCGCAGAGTTAACAGCGGTATTTATGCATACATGCCAATAATGCTAAGAGTTATTGAAAAAATATCCGAAATAATAGAGGGAGAACTTAATAGCATTGGTTTTACAAAATTACTATTACCCCAACTTCATCCAGCAGATTTATGGAAAAAAAGTGAAAGATGGGAAGGATATACTGCAGGGGAAGGAATAATGTTTAATCTCAAAGATAGACAAGGTAAAGAATTTGGTTTAGCTCCAACTCATGAAGAGGTTATCACTTTTATTGCATCAGAAACCATAAACTCCTATAAGCAATTACCTCAATGTTTTTATCAAATTCAAACAAAATTTAGAGATGAAATAAGACCAAGGTTTGGATTAATGAGAAGTAGGGAATTTATAATGAAAGATGGTTATTCTTTTCATTCTTCAGAAAACGATCTAGCTTCTTTCTATGAAAAGGTGGGCAATGCGTATGAAAATATTTTTAAATCTTGTGGACTGAAGACAGTAGGGGTTGAAGCTGATAGTGGAGCAATTGGGGGTGCTTCATCTAAAGAATTTATGGTCACTGCTGATGCTGGGGAAGATTCCATTTTGTTCACTCAAAGTGGTTCTTATGCTGCCAATATCGAAAAAGCTGTTTCTTTACCCTCTCAACCTATTCCACTAAAAGATAATATTGCAGAGTGGTTGGAAACACCTCATCAAAAAACAATCCTAGAAGTTTGCGATAATAATAATCTAGACCCCAGTCAGATTATTAAAGTAGTAATATTCCTTGCACAGTTCGAAGGTGAATTTAATGTCCCAATTCTTGCATGCATAAGAGGCGATCAACACATTAATGAAGTAAAGCTTTTTAACTTAATCAATAAAGTGCATCGTTTCAATCTCCTTAATCTTAAAAAGATTGAAGACAAAAATACTATCGAAAAAAATCTAGTTGATTTACCCTTAGGTTTTATCGGGCCAGATTTAGATAATAAGACTATTAAAGCTAGTTCTAATTGGGAAAAAAAATGGGCAAGAATAATTGACCATTCTGCAAGTGACCTTTCAAAGTTTATTAGTGGTGGGAATAAAGTTAATTTCCATAAAGTTTTTCAAGAATTTTCTTTTGATTCGAAAGACTATCTAATTGGGGATATCAGGAATGCCAAAAAAGGAGATAAAATAAGTATTTATGATGATGAAGAACTTAAAGAAAAAAAAGGTATCGAGATTGGACATATTTTCCAACTAGGTCAGAAATATAGTGAAAAATTAAATGCAAAGTTCTCTGATAAGGACGGTCAATTAAAAAATTTATGGATGGGTTGTTACGGAATTGGAGTGACAAGAATAGCTCAAGCTGCTATCGAACAGAATCATGATCAAAAAGGAATTTCTTGGCCTATCCAGATTTCTCCTTTTGAAGTTATTATTATCCCAACAAACCTAAAAGATCCTATTCAAAGAGATCTTACTGAGCAAATCTATAACAACTTTTTAATTAATAAAATTGATGTCCTTCTTGATGATAGAAACGATAGAGCTGGAGTGAAATTTAAAGATGCAGAATTAATTGGTATTCCTTTTCAGATAATTATTGGCAGAGATTCTATTAATAAAGAAGTAGAACTTTTATGCAGAACAAATAATACTAAGTTTAAAATTAGTACTGATAAATTGTTAGAAACATTTATTTCCGAATCTGAAATAATGTACAATAAAAATTCTTGAGGCTTATTTTTTTTGGGAGCTAAGTTATGTTACTGAAATGGACATCAAAATTATTTTTTAAGAATCTTACCAAAGCTATATCTTTTGCAATATCCTTAATCATTATTTTTACTCTATTTAGTACCCCTTCCATAGCTGCAAAAACGGCTATGACAGGTGACTATACAAAGGATACAATTTCTGTTGTTAAAACATTACAAACAGCTGTTGATACTCCAAAAGATTCTCCAAATAAAGATGAAGTAAGAAGTGAGGCTCTTACACTCATAACTGACTATATTTCTAGATATAGAAATAGAGGGATGGTGAATAAAACGCAATCATTTACCACAATGCAAACAGCATTAAATGCTATGGCAGGTCATTACAAAAACTTTGCAAGTAGACCTTTACCCCGATAAACTTAAAGAGCGTTTAACCAAAGAATTTTCTCTTGCTGAAAAAATGGTTCTAAGAGAAAGTTGATACAATTCATTTACTTTTTAAAAGTAAACCAAGATTTTTGAATATATTAAATATTCGCACAAAAATAATGCTCTTCTAAAATTGGCCAATGTTGTTGTAATCGGAGCCCAATGGGGTGACGAAGGAAAAGGTAAAATAACGGATTTACTTAGTCGTTCGGCAGATGTTGTCGTTCGCTATCAAGGGGGAGTAAATGCAGGTCATACCATAGTTGTAGATGATAAAGTCTTAAAATTACATTTAATTCCCTCAGGGATACTTTATAAAAATACTTCTTGTCTAATTGGTTCTGGAACTGTTGTAGATCCAAAAATCTTGCTTAAAGAAATTGACATGTTAATTGATAATGGAATTGATATCTCTGGATTAAAAATTTCATCAACATCACATGTAACAATGCCCTACCATCGAATATTAGATGAAGCGATGGAGGCAGATAGAGGTTCAAACAAAATAGGGACAACAGGTCGTGGGATAGGTCCAACTTATGCGGATAAATCACAAAGAAATGGTATAAGGATAAGAGACTTGCTCAATAAGGAAAGGCTAAGTGATGTAATCGAAATTCCATTAAGAGAAAAAAACGGTCTACTAGAAAAAATCTATGGGATTGCACCATTAAAAGCAGATGACATTGTGAAAGAGTATCTTGGTTATGGAGAAAGATTATCAAAGCATGTTGTGGACTGCACTAGAACTATCCACACAGCCTCAAAAAATAAGAAGAACATTCTATTTGAAGGTGCCCAAGGTACTCTGCTTGACTTAGATCATGGAACATATCCTTTTGTAACTTCTTCGAACCCTATATCAGGAGGTGCATGCATTGGAGCCGGAGTTGGTCCTACTCTAATTGATAGAGTTATTGGAGTCGCAAAAGCATACACTACAAGAGTAGGTGAGGGTCCATTTCCAACAGAATTACAAGGAAGTATTAATGATCAACTCTGCGATAGAGGCAGTGAATTTGGAACCACTACTGGGAGAAGGAGGAGATGTGGATGGTTTGATGGAGTTATTGGTAAATATGCAGTATCTGTGAATGGTCTTGATTGTTTAGCCGTTACAAAACTTGATGTGTTAGATGAATTAGATGAGATTCAAGTTTGCATTGCATATGATCTCGATGGAGAGGAAATAGACTACTTTCCTACAAATTCAGATGACTTAAAAAAATGTAAGCCAATCTTCAAAAAATTAAAAGGTTGGCAATGTTCAACTGCAGATTGCAGAAAACTATCTGATCTCCCAGAGAATGCTATGAATTATCTAAGATTTTTAGCTGAATTAATGGAGGTTCCAATTGCCATAGTCTCGTTGGGGGCAAATAGAGATCAAACTATAGTGATTGAAGACCCAATACATGGTCCCAAAAGAGCACTGCTAAGGTAATTTAGTTCCAAATTAATGAAGGAATCCTTTAGACATTTTGCAAAGAATAAAAAAGTTGATCTCATTGGTCTGGGCAACGCAATAGTAGATATTATTGTAAATATTGAAGATGATTTTCTTGAGATAAATAATTTGGATAAAGGATCAATGAATCTAATTAATTCTGATGAATCTCAGAGATTGTTAGAAAATTGCAAAGTGATCAAACAAATTTCAGGTGGGTCCTCAGCAAATACTGTTGTTTCTCTAGCAGAATTAGGCAATCATGTGCAGTTTATTGGGAGGGTGAAAAATGATCAATTAGGGAATTTCTTTTCTGATGATATAAAAAAAAGTAAAACTATATTTAATACTCCACCAACTATTGAAGGTGCTCCAACAGCTCATTCAATCATTTTGATTACACCTGATGCTCAAAGAACTATGTGCACTTACCTAGGAGCATCTGTAGAGTTTGAACCAAAAGACATTGACTTTACTGTAATTAAGGAAAGTAAATACTTATATTTAGAAGGATATTTATGGGACAGCGAATTAGCTAAAAAAGCTTTTATTAAAGCCGCCCAAATTGCAAAACAGTCTAATACAAAAATAATCCTTTCATTATCTGATTCATTTTGTGTAGATAGACATCGTGAGAGTTTCTTGGAATTAATTTATGAATATGTAGATATTGTTTTTTGTAATGAATCCGAGGTTTTAAGTCTATTTAAAAATGATAAATTAGCAAGCTGCCAAGAAGACCTAACTTCCTTATGTGAATTAGTCATAATAACTCTTGGAAGCAATGGTTCTCTAATATTTAACAAGAATAATGTTGAAATAATTGAGTCAATAACGAAAGGCAAGATTATTGATACTACAGGAGCAGGAGATATCTATGCAGGAGGATTTATCCATGGATTAATAAATAATTATCCCCTAAAAAAATGCGGAGAGGTCGCTTCAATTTGCGCGGGACAAATAATTACGCAATTAGGATCTAGATCAAATATTGATCTTAAAGATTTAATAAATAAAATAAATTGAATCAAATAGTATTATTCAACCAATCAAAATATTTCATCTCAGCATAGTATTTTTTGTAAATAATTTGAGGGATATCATATGTGGAATTTTTATTTAAAAATTCAATTAAATAATCTTTAAATTCTAGTTTACTTTTTTATTGTGATTTCAAACTCTTTAGTTTCTTCAATATCATCATCCCACTCATAAATTGAAAAAATTTGCTTTATCGAAACACAAGCTGCAAGTTTATTTTGTAAAAGTAATTTAGCCATTCGCAAAGCATTTGCTTTACTAGATTCAGTTGTGATCATAACTAATACTTCCATAATGAATTAAACATCAATATTTTTTAATTATGTGATTTATCAAATTCTGGTATTGATTAAAAGAGTAAGAATAATCATTTTTATTTTTCGGCCTTTTAACCAAAAATAACTTCATTTTACTTCCAGATACTATATTCTCCCAGTTTTTTTGAGAATAACTTCCAGATTCTCTGCATAGAACATAATCTATCTCCCAAAAATCACAAAGTTTTTTTTCTAAAATGCTTTTATTATTTTTACTCGGTTCAAGTATCGCTATGTTTGAATTTTTAATACATGATCCAAAAGCTTTAGTTATACTCTCATATGTTGGAAGTATCCTCGTAAATACATTTGCTTTACAATTCATATAATAATTAGCT
>CACBVE010000013.1 GCA_902542595.1 uncultured Prochlorococcus sp. | reverse complement strand
TATATCGCTTTAGATGTATTTTATTTAGGTCTAGAAAAATTTGCTATAAATCATGGAAATAAATAAAGAAAAAATCATTATAGTTAAAAATCTGACTGTTAAATATGGTTTAAAACAGCAACCTATTATCAAAAATTTTAATTTGGAAATAGATAGTGGAGATCATTTGGCCATAATAGGACCTTCTGGATGTGGAAAGACCACTTTTGCAAAAACATTAGTAAATATATTGCCTCATGATGCCACTTCTAGAGGGTATTTATCGATTTCTAGTGTGGATCCTAGGAAAATAAATAACAAAGATGTACAATTATTTAGAAGAAAAAATTTTGGATTTGTTTATCAAGACTCTATAAAAAAACTTAATCCGCTAATGAGAGTTGGTGATCATTTATATGAATTATTTAAAACGCATGATCAAACTAAATCATCTTTATTTATTAAAAAATTAGTAAAAGAACTTTTTCAAAAAGTAGGAATTGAAGAAAGTAGACTTGATTCTTTCCCACATCAATTTAGCGGTGGAATGAGACAGAGAGTTTCTATAGCAATGGCACTTGCTTTGAAACCTAAATTATTAATAGCTGATGAACCTACAACAAGCTTAGACACCAAAACAAGTTTTGAAATTATGCAAGAAATAATTCATCTATGTAATGAATTTGATACTACTTTAATTTTAATTAGTCACGATATTAATCTTGCAGCAAAGTGGTGTAAAAAAGTTGCAATAATTGAAAAAGGATCGATTGTCGAAAAAGGGAATATATTAGATATTTTTCAAGCACCCAAATCAGATATCGGGAAAAAGTTAGTAAATGCCTCAAAAATAGTATTAGAACCAAATACTAAAAATAATGCTCGAGATGAGGTCGTTCTAGAGGTAAATAATCTAAGACATTGGTATAAATTAAATTCTTCAATTTTTCGGAATAAATGGAATAAGGCTTTAAACGAAGTAAGTTTCAAATTATATAAAAATGAGACTCTTGGAATAGTTGGTTCTTCAGGAAGCGGTAAAAGCACATTATGTAGGGCTTTAATTGGACTTCTTAAAGTAAGAGGTGGTGAAATAAAAATTTATGATAAAAATTATTTAATGAAAAAAAATAAATCTTATACAAAGCACAATTTTATACAAATTATTTTTCAAGATCCTTTTTCAAGTTTGAATCCAAAAATGACAATTAAAAATATTTTGGAAGATATTTTTTTTATTCAAAAAATTTCAGATAAAAGAAAAATTGAAAAGGAAATAAAATTTATGTTTAAAAATTTAAATCTCCCCTTAACTAATGATTTTTTTAATTCTTATCCAATCCAATTATCTGGCGGACAATTGCAAAGAATTTCATTAGCCAGAGCACTATTGTTGAAACCAAAAATTTTGATTTGTGATGAGAGTGTAAATATGTTAGATGCTTCAGTAAAAATAGAAATTCTTGAATTACTAAGAGTTTTGCAAGAAAAAATGGATTTTACCATTATTTTTATCACTCATGATTTAGGTATTGCTAAAAGATTTTGTAATAGGTTGCTAGTAATGAATCATGGAAAGATAGTTGATGAAGGAGAAAGTTCTACAATATTCACTAAAACTCAAAACATGTATACAAAATCACTTATAAATTCTTCTTTAAATCTTATTTAACTTTAAGAACGTTTAGTAATTTTTCAAAATCTAATGGTAGTTCTGCTTCAAATATCATTTCTTTACCATTTATAGGATGTATAAGGCCAAGCTTAATAGCGTGTAATGCTTGGCCCTCTAATTTACATGGAAGTTTTTTACATCTTCCATATAATGGATCACCCACAATAGGATGATTAATGTGAGCGCAATGAACTCTTATTTGATGCGTTCGCCCCGTATCTAATTTGAAACTCATTAATGAGTAATTGCCTAATCTTTCTCTTAATTTCCAATAGGTACAGGCATACCTTCCTGAAGTTTCTTCAACTACTTTATATTTCAATCTATTTAATTTATCTCTGCCGATGTGTCCCACTATTTGCCCTTCTTCAGAATTAGGTGCTCCATGAATTACTGCAATATATTCGCGTGATGCTATTTTTTCTTTAATTTGTTTCTGGAGATTTACTAATGCCTCTTGGCTTTTTGCAACTACCATACATCCGGAGGTATCTTTATCTAATCTGTGAACAATCCCAGGTCTTAGTTTCCCATTAATTCCAGGTAGATCTTTACAGTGAAAAAGTAATCCATTTACTAAAGTGCCTGATTTGTGTCCAGGGGCTGGATGCACAATTAGACCTGATTGTTTATTGATTACTATAATGTGCTCGTCTTCAAAAAGAATATTTAAATCCATTTTTTCAGGTTTCAAATAAATAAGAGGTTCTGGAGGAGGCATCCATATTTGAACATTGTCGCCATTTTTTAATGGGGTCTTTGCTTTCGCGGTCTTATAGTTTACCAGTACTAAACCTGAATTTATAAAATGTTGAATTCTTGCTCTACTTTGCTCTGGCCTTTTACTGACCAACCATCTGTCTAGCCTCATAGGAAGAGGTAGCTCATAAATAATTTCTATAAGCTCACCTTCTCCAATGCCGAAAGAATTTTGATTATTTAATTCCATAGTGGTACTTCTAAAGCAATTTTACCCAGCATTTGATTTCTATAATCTTCCAATAACTTATGAGACATTCTCCTTTTATCGCCTGAAGTATGTTTTGAAGCTGCTTCGTCGATCCAAGCAGAAGGATTCTTAAAGCCTTTTGCAATATCAACTCCATATCTATTAGATATATCTTTAACTGAGATATTCGCATTCTTATCTTTGTTGAGAGTGGATATAATTTTGATAAATCCAATTGCGACACTCTCTATTTCATAAGCAGCTTCACCAATATCGTCACATAGTGCAAGATTAAGTGCTGATTTTTGATCTTCTAAATTTGGAGGTATAACGCCAGGAGCATCTAGCAGATCTATACCACTTTCTAATTTTATCCATCTTAAATTACGAGTCACACCTGCTTTCCTAGCGCTATCTACAACTCTTTTTTTTGCAATTCTATTAATTAATGCTGACTTTCCTACGTTTGGGAAACCAAGTGTAAGGGCTCTAATTGGCCTAATTCGCATTCCTCTAGAGAGTCTTCTGTCGTCGATTGACGACCTAGAATCTTTGGCTGACTTACAAATTTCTTTAATACCTATTCCTCTTTTAGCATCACACCAAAGAGGATATTGATCTTTGGCATTAAACCATTTATTCCAACTATTGATTGTATTAGGGGAGATCATGTCTGATCTGTTAATAACAAGAATATGTTTTTTATTATTTATCCATTTATTTAAGTGTGGATGTCCTGTTGACAAAGGAATTCGTGCATCTCTAACTTCTATAACTAAATCCACTTTATTGATAACTTCAGATAATTTCTTTTCTGCTTTTGCGATATGGCCTGGGTACCATTGAATTTTGGGTATGTCCACTTCAATAAATCAAATAAAATTTTGTATTCCTTTTAGTTTTTATAAGTTTCAAAAGTCTTTACTTCTAAAGTTTAGTATAAATTTAATAACTAAAAAAATTTTTATAATCGTTAATTCTTAAAATTTATTAAGGCATAGGTAACAGTAACTACTTTTTAACCCAATAAGCCCAAATTAACGTTAGGGTCTTAAGATTAAAAATTAAGCTTGTTTAATGTCAAAGTTATCTCTTTCCAGTCTTGATAAGACACATTTAGAAGGAAAAAAAGTTCTTGTAAGGGTAGATTTTAATGTTCCATTAAATGAGGATGGTCAAATAACTGACGATACGCGTATTCGTGCAGCGATCCCGACGATTGAATATCTTATTAATCATTCTGCAAAAGTTATTTTAGCTGCTCATTTTGGTAGACCAAAGGGTCAGGTAAATGAAAAAATGAGATTAACTCCAGTAGCAGCAAGATTAAGTGAATTGTTGGGGAAAAATGTTTCTCTTACTAACAGTTGTATAGGTAATGAATCAGTAGCAGCATCAAAAAGTTTAAAAAATGGGGATATTCTTTTGCTTGAAAATGTTCGTTTTTTTGGGGAAGAGGAAAAGAATGACTTGGATTTTGCTAAAAATTTAGCATCACATGCAGATATGTATGTTAATGATGCTTTTGGTGCTGCTCATAGAGCTCATGCTTCAACTCAGGGAGTTACGAATTATTTAACTCCATCAGTAGCTGGATTCCTATTAGAAAAAGAATTGAAATATTTACAAGGGGCAATAGATTCCCCAAAGCGTCCATTGGCAGCAATAGTTGGAGGATCAAAGGTTAGTAGCAAAATAGGGGTGCTAGATTCTTTACTAGATAAGTGTGACAAAATTATGATTGGTGGAGGTATGATTTTTACTTTTTATAAAGCTAGAGGGCTAGATGTGGGAAAGAGCCTTGTTGAAGAAGATAAACTTGAGCTCGCAAAAGATTTAGAAGCAAAAGCAAAAGCAAAAGGAGTCGAATTATTATTACCTACTGATGTTGTTTTAGCTAATGAATTTTCTCCTGACGCCGAAAGCAAAATATCTCAAATTGATTCAATCAGTGGGAATTGGATGGGTCTAGATATTGGTCCAGATTCTATTAAGGTTTTTCAGAATGCCCTTGCAGAATGTAAGACAATCATTTGGAATGGTCCAATGGGAGTTTTTGAATTTGATAAATTTGCAGAAGGTACAAATGCAATAGCTACAACTCTTGCAGACTTAAGTGCTTTTTCTGAAGTTTGTACAATAATTGGTGGTGGGGATTCAGTTGCAGCAGTAGAGAAAGCAGGATTAGCAGAGAAAATGTCTCATATATCTACTGGTGGTGGTGCTAGTTTGGAACTTTTGGAAGGTAAAACTTTACCTGGTGTGGCCGCTTTAAACGACGCTTAGGCTATATCTCATCAACTACATCAATACTCTTTGTGAAAGTAATCATTCCATCTGGGTGAGCTATGATACCTGACCAAATTTGTATCCCTGGTTTTGAAGGGGCTCTTGTAATTTTAAAAACCCCCCCAGATGCTAATGGTTCCAATAATATTTCTTGTTCAAAAAATGAATCTACTTGATGAGGTTTTATAGCTCCAGCAATAATTACGTCTTCAAGAGGCTTATTTAGAATAATATCAATGTCATATTTAGAACCAGTGAGAACTTTGTCAGGAATGTTAAAGCTGATATCTATCTTATTATCATCATTCCTTATTGTTGTGAATAAATTTTTGATAATCCCTTCATCTGCTTTTCCATTTACGATTGAAAATAAATAATCAAAATTTGATTCCAGTAAATATAGTTCTCCATTCAGTAATTTTTTACCAGAAACTTTTATTTGTAAAATATCTTTATTTGGAACAATAGATTTTAGCCTTTTGATCTTCCATTTGCTGTCTGGAAAATCATTAATTATCTTTGAAAATTGTTTTGGTATATTTTGGTTTTTATCATTTCTAAAATTTTTTCTAATAAACTCAAAATCACGTGAATTTAAAGAGTTTTCTAGATTTCTAATAAAATCAACTTTTAAAGTTTGGGTTATTGCTGAATAGGGAATAATGAGATAAATAAATAAGTAGAGAGGAACTCCTTTATTTTTGAATAATTTTAAATTAAACATATTTATTATTTGTTTTTTTCATTCTACTAATTTAAGTTTTTATGTCTAAAAAAAATAATTTATTAGTTGCAGCTAGTGGAACAGGTGGGCATATTTTCCCAGCTTTAGCAGTTTCTAAAGAGGTAGAAGATGAATGGAATATTAATTGGTTGGGCGTTCATCAAAGACTTGATACAAATTTAATTCCTAAAAAATATAATTTGAGGACTCTGAATATAAGAACTCCAAGAAAAAATATTTTTTTGTTTTATCAATATATAGAAATTTTAATGTCAACGTTACAAATAATAAGGATCTTAAAAGAAAAAAAAATTAACTTAGTTTTTACGACTGGAGGTTATATATCGGCACCTACTATTGTTGCTTCAAAACTCCTGAGGATACCTGTTATTATTCATGAATCAAATTTAATTCCTGGAATGGTTACAAAATATTTTGGTTTTTTATGCAACTATGTACTTTTAGGATTTAAGAAAACAAATTTTTATTTAAAAAATTGTAAAACTATTTTCACTGGTACCCCTTTAAGAGAGCAATTCTATAAATCTAATCTCTTGCCAGAATGGGTTCCAAAAGGCAAAGGACCTCTTTTGATTGTTATGGGAGGTAGTCAAGGAGCAAAAGCTATAAATCAAATTCTTTTCGAATCTCTAGATTTTTTAATTAAAAAACAGTTTCGGATAGTTCATATTATTGGCGAATCCAATAAACAAACCTTTCAAGTAAAAAATTCCACAAATTATATTCAAAAGAAATTTACTAATGAAATGGCAGCTTTAATTCAAAACTGTGATCTTGTAATTTCAAGATCTGGTTCAGGAACAATTAATGAATTAATAGAGACTGAAAAACCTTCAATTTTAATTCCATATCCTTATTCTAAAAACAATCACCAGCAGAACAATGCATTGATTCTCGCTGAAAGTGGAGGCTCAGTTTTAATAGAACAAAATAAAATTTCTAAAGAAGTTTTTGAAGGAACTTTAGAAAGAATTTTTAAAATAAAATCAAAAAATGGAAAAAATCACTATGAAATATTAGATCTTATGAAGAAGAATATGAAAAATCATAATCAAATCAAATCTAAAATTGAGATTAAAAAATTTATTAATTATTTTTTAAAGGAATTTTGAATTTCTTTACATAAAAGATTGTTATTTTTCCTACTTTGCAAACTTATTCTTGCCCACTTTTCGTCAAGAAATCTAAATGAAGTACATTCTCTAAGTAATATTCCCTTATTTTCTAAGTATTTTATATTGGGCGACAAAGATGTTTTACTTTCTATTAAAAAAAAGTTGGTTGAAGAGTTATGAACTTTAAGGTTGTTTATTTTTGATAATTTTTCACATACTCTCTCTCTTTCAATATTTATCCAGCTGTGAACTTTTCTTGTCCATTTATCATAGAATTTAGTATTACTTAATAGGTCAATGCCGGCTTTAATAGCAAAGGAATTTAAAGGCCAAGGATCCCTATTCATTTGCCATTGCTTGAGTTTTTTTGATGAGCCAATAACATAACCTAATCTAAGACCAGGAATATTGAAAATTTTGGTCAAGCTTCTCAAGACTAATAAATTATCATATTTTTGAGTTAATGGTATTAAAGATTCTTTGTCGCCATTAGGTGTTATTGATAAGAAAGCCTCATCACATATGACTAATTTATATTTTCTGATAATTTTCTCTAATGAATTCCTACCCCATAATTGGCCCGTTGGGTTATGTGGATTTGTTATCCAAATAACATCACCTTTTGGATGAAGCGGAAATGATTGAGGAAAAATATCATTCCAGTTTTTTGGTAATTCGCAAGGTATAAAACTACTATTCCAACAATTTAAAGATCTTTCATAATCAACAAAGGATGGAGAAGGAATACAACTTATTCCAAATTTAGATGCTTCATAACCTGCCCAGGTTATTAGTTCAGAAGCTCCATTCCCAGGCAATATATTGTCTGGATTTATCCCATGAAATTTACCAATTATTTCTTTCAAATCACTCAAGTTTCTCTCAGGGTAATATCTAAATCCAATATTCTTAATTTCCGCATTTAATGAATCTATTAGTATTTGAGGCGGATCAAATGGAACTAATGAGGCACTTGCGTCAATAATTTTAGAGGGTAATAAATTTAATCTTTTTGCATTTGCATATACATTTCCTCCATGCTTTAAGTTTGATATTGGCATGGATAGTGTTGAGTAATTATTAGGTTCCGATTTATTCATTAATTAATTTTCTAGTTTTAATCAATCCATTTTAGATCTGATCCGATGGCCTCTTTTATATTTGATAATTTATGGATATTTAGTTGCTTTATAATTCCTTGAAGTATATCGGGTACTAATTGTGGACCTTTATATATCCATCCTGTATAAAGTTGAATTAATGATGCTCCAGAACAAATTCTTTCCCATGCTGACTCAGGACTATCTATTCCACCAACGCCAATTAAAATAATCTTTTTATCAATATTATGAATATGTTTTATTATTTGATTTGCTTTTTTTTGTAGAGGCCTTCCACTTAATCCTCCATTCTCTTCAGAAAGTAATAATCCGGTTTGCATGATCTTTCTATTTTCAAGACCTAATCTATCTATACTGGTGTTAGTAGCAATTATTCCATCGATGTTTTCTTCGATTATTAATTGGCAAATATCTTCAATATCTTTAAAGCTTAGATCTGGTGCAATTTTGACAAATAATGGTGGACAACTGGGTAAGTTTTTAATTTCTTTAATAAGTTCTTTTAGGAGGATTGGATCTTGTAACTTTCTTAGCCCTTCAGTATTTGGAGAACTTACGTTTATTGCCGCATAATCACAATATGGAATTAATAATTTTAGAGAAGTTAAATAGTCATCTTTTGCTTGAGATAAATCTGTAATTTTAGACTTACCAAAATTTATCCCTAAACAAATATTCTTTCTATTTTGTTTAAACTCAATTCCTTGTTCGACAAAGTTTTTAACTAGAGTTTCAGCACCATTGTTATTGAAACCCATTCTATTTAATGCTGCCTCTTCTTCTGCTAATCTAAATAACCTTGGTTTGGGATTTCCATTCTGAGCAAATTTAGTTACCGTTCCTAGTTCAGCAAATCCAAAACCAAAATCTTTCCATATATTTGCGGCATTTCCATTTTTGTCAAAACCCGCAGCTAAACCAATTGGATTACAAAAATTTATTCCACATATATTCTGAGTTAACCTTTTATCAACTACAGTAAATTCTTTATTTAGATTTTTTAAGATAGAAGAAACTACAGGCCAATTATATTTTCTTGAACTGAATGATAGGAGGCTAAGAGATAAATTTGTTAAGTATTCTGCATCAATTCCAGAGTCTTTTTTTAATACAGGGGTAATCAAGTTTTTATAAAGATTTTTAAATACCCCCTTCTGTACATTCATAAAAAATTAGGCTTCTTTTTTTTCTATTATCCAATATTTTTTATCTTTAGGAATCAATCTCCAATTACGCCATTCAAAAAGTGAATATTGTTTTATCTTTAAGTGGTTTTCTTCACCTAATAAGGTGTCTAGTTCAGGTGAACTTAAAAGGTACTTTTTTTCTGCAAATTTTTTAATTAATTCATTGCGGGAAAATAATTCCTGAATTTCTGCAGGTGCATTTTTTTCAAAAAAATCAACAGGGGATTCTGCTTTTTTTAAGTTATTTTCTATTGATATACCTTTGCTGTAATTAGTTGCAATTTTATCAACCCTATCATTTTGTTTATCCCCGCTATGACCTTTAACATATTCCATTATTAGGCCATTAATTCTTAATTGATCAATTTTTTGCCATAGATCAAGATTTTGAACTGGTTTTCCAGAACTTGTTTTCCATCCATTTCTCTTCCAATTAATAATCCATTTTGTATAACCCTCTATGACATATTTACTATCAGTTCTTAGTTTAAAGTTCTCTTTTAATTGGTAGGTTTTTAATTTTTCTAGAGTTTTTATAGCCGCAGTGAGTTCCATTCTATTATTAGTAGTATTTTGCTCGGAACCACCTATTTCTAATTCGCTGTTATCGTCAAAAATTATTAAACCGCCCCAACCACCTGGGCCTGGATTGCCACTACAAGCTCCATCCGTTGCGGCTTCAATCGCAATGCTATCAATATTCATAATTTTTGAAGCCGATATTAAGGTTATCGGCTTGAAAAAATGTACTCTTACTTAAGTGTAACTTTACCGCCAGCTTCTTCAATCTCTTTCTTTAAAGATTCAGCATCTGCTTTAGCAATTCCTTCTTTTACTGTTTTTGGTGCAGATTCAACAAGTGCTTTTGCATCGCCAAGACCTAAACCAGTTGCATTTCTAACAACCTTAAGGACTTTGATTTTTGCAGCTGCATCAAAGCTTTCGAGAACTACATCAAATTCAGTTTTTTCTTCAGCAGCGCCACCATCTGCGTCACCGCCAGCTGCTCCTGGAGCTGCCATTACTACACCTGCAGAAGCTGCAGCAGATACACCAAAAGCTTCTTCAATTTGCTTTACAAGCTCAGATGCTTCTAAAAGTGATAGGGATTTTAATGATTCAAGAATTTCTTCAGTTTTTGCGGACATTTTCTTAAAAGTTAATTAGGGTTTGAATTTAAGATTCTGATTTTTCAGAATGTTGTTTAAGTGATCTAGCAAGTCCAGAAGGCACTTCATTGATAGAGATCGCAATTTTTGTTGCGACGCCATTTAGAGCGCCAGCAATTTTTGCCATCAATACTTCTTTGGATGGAAGACTTGCAATTTCTTTTATTTCAGAATCGCTAAGAAGTCTGCCTTCAAATAAAGCTCCTTTGGTTTCGGATTTTTTGGTGTCTTTTTGAAAAGATTGGATCGCTTTTACAGCACCACCAACATCTTCTTTAATTAAGACAAAAGCATTGGTTCCGGTCAGTAAAGATTCAAGATCATTCCAATTACTATCTCCATCAATAGCTTTACGCATTAATGAATTTTTGGTAATTTTGCAAATGCCATTTGTAGTTTGCAATCTAGATCGCAAATCTGACATTTCTTTGATGGTTAAACCTTTATAGTCAAGAACTACAGCCATTTCCGAGTCGTTTAATAGAGATTTAATCTCAGTAACGATTTGTTGCTTATTCTCTAGTGTTCGGCCCATTGTTGTTTTTTGGATCGTAGTTTAGGGAGAGCAGGAAATGCGGCAAAGTCCTTTAGAGAGGCCGCTTTTATTAGATCCAAAAAGAAATAATTTAAGACGAGTCCTCGGTAGGAATTAAAAATTTAGAATAACTAAATAAACCTACTTTCTTTGGCCGTATTATTGCAATTTAAATTATACTACAGAGGGTTAACCTTCAGGTTGGTAATCTTGGATGGCATTTATATCAACTTGAACAGAAGGTCCCATAGTTGAAGTCACATAAAAAGTTTTCCAATACTTTCCTTTAGCTCCACTTGGTTTATTTTTATCTATTGATTCTTGTAAGGTCTTTAAGTTGTCAAATAAAGCCTCTTTTGTGAAGCTTGCTTTTCCAAAGCGGACATGAACAATACCCGCTTTATCTGCTCTAAATTCGAGCTTACCAGCTTTGAATTCTTTTATCGCATTAGCAATATCATTAGTTACTGTACCAGCTTTAGGATTAGGCATTAAACCTCTAGGACCTAAAACTCGACCTAATTTTGCAACCTTTGGCATCATATCTGGAGTTGCAATAAGTAGATCGAACTCCATATTTCCTTTGTTTATGCTTTCCACAAGATCTTCTTCACCGAATAAATCTGCACCAGCAACCTTTGCTTTCGATACATTCTCACCGCTTGTGATCACTGCAATTTTGATGCTTTGGCCAGTACCATGCGGTAATGCAACAGTGGTTCTTAATTGTTGATCGGTATATTTTGGATCAATACCTAAACGTATATGCGCTTCAATAGTTTCATCAAATTTTGCATTAGCATTTTCCTTGATAATACCAAGAGCTTCAAGTGGAGGGTAAATGCGATCTTCTACCTTTGTTGATAGAGCCGCCATTCTTTTTGATAGTTTTTTCATAGTAATTTTGGGTGCAAATGGTTATTAAGTAACCTCCCCTAAGTAATGAGCAATTTTGTCTCGAAATCATTCAGTAACTGAGACGCCCATATTACGAGCAGTACCTTCAATTACTTTCATTGCTGATTCAACACTTGAACAGTTTAGATCAGGAAGCTTAGTTTTGGCTATTTCTTCTAATTGAGCTTTAGTTATATTCCCAACAGAGCCTTTTGCGGATTCCCCTGATCCTTTCTCTATACCAGCTGCTTTTGTTATTAAGACGGAAGCAGGAGGTGTTTTTGTGATAAAAGTAAAGCTTCTATCTTCAAAAACAGAAATCTCAACTGGAATTACAAAACCTGCTTTATCTTGGGTCCTTGCGTTGTATTCTTTACAAAATGCCATGATATTGACACCATGTTGTCCTAAAGCTGGCCCTACAGGAGGGGCAGGATTTGCTTTGCCTGCTTGTAGAGCAAGCTTGATAACTGCAACAATTTTTTTTGCCATTAGATTAAAGAATTTAAGCTGAAGTAGAAAATCATTATTTTACTCGATAAACAAGAATAATTAGAAATTAATTTTGTTTATTGATTTGGGAGAATTCTAATTCTACAGGAGTCTCGCGCCCAAATATTGAAAGCAATGCTTTTAATTTGTTTCTTTCCCCGGAAACTTCTATAACTTCTCCTTGGAAATCCTTAAATGGACCACTAGTTACAATTATTCTATCTTTTTCTTCAATATCTAACTTGATTATAGCTTTTTTCTCTGATGCGCGCTTAAATATTCTATTAACTTCTTGTCTGGATAATGGTCGAGGCTTGATGTGACCTCGAGATCTTCCGCTGCCTCTACCGTCTTCAGCACCAACAAAGTTAATTACATTTGGTGTACTTTTTACAGCCATCATTGTATCTTCATCCAAAATCATTCTTACGAGAACGTAACCTGGGAAAACTTTTTCTTCAGTGGTTTGTCTACTTCCATCTTTTTTTAATTTAATTCCTGGAGTTTGAGGAATTTCTATTTCAATGATTCGATTATTAACACCTAAAGTTACTGATCTCTGCTCAAGAGTCGCTTTTACTTTTTTTTCACAGCTTGATGCGACTTGAACTGCATACCATCTTGCGATGCTTGTATTTGCTTTTGAAGAAGCAAGGCTTGTAGTCAATTCATTACTCATTGTTTTCTTGAAACTTAATTAAGATCTTTATAAATGGATATTCAGGGAAAATTCAACCAAAAATTTGTGAGGCTGCCCATCCATAGAATCTGCTGACAGATGCTATGGCTGCTGCAGAAAAGGATACCATAATTATAACCGCTACAGATTCGCTAAAAAGTTGTTGTTTGTTTGGCCACACGACAAGTTTTAGCTCATCGTAGGTAGATCTAAAAAAATTATTCTTTTTTTTAGGCTCATCTATTTCAGGAGAATCCTTTTTTAGAGGTTCTTTGTTAGTAGTAGGACTTGTCACAAAATTTTTTTTAAATTAAGCTTTACGCTTTAACTTTATTTTAACTTATTGATTTACTCCTCAGCTAGGTTTGAAAATAATCTCATCTTTTTTAGCGGGGTTAAGTTTAATTGTTATATTTTTTTTGTTTTTGAAGTTATCCTCTAAAAGTTTTGCAGCTAAGGGATTTTCTATTTGTCTTCTAAGTTCCCTGCTAAGTGGCCTGGCACCATATTTAGGTTGATAAGAATCGTTTGCAATTTTATTTATAACTTTTTTGTCTATAGTGATATTAATTTTCTGTTCAAGAAGGAGGTTTTTTAAATCTTCTGTTTGCAAAATAATTATTTTTTGAACTTCATTAATCGATAATGGATCAAACTTTACTACTTCGTCAATTCTATTTAAAAATTCAGGTCTAAAAATTGCAGACAATGTTTTATTAATAGAATCATCTAGAGTTTGTTGATCTTTTTCTAAATTTCCCTCACTTTTAGAAATTTTTTGTGAATACTCCAAAATAGATTTACCAGCTAAGTTACTTGTCATAATGATCACGGTATTTTTGAAATCTACTGTTCTTCCTTGAGAGTCCGTTAATCTTCCTTCATCTAAGACTTGTAAAAGGATATTAAAAACTTCTGTATGTGCTTTTTCTATTTCATCAAGAAGTATTACTGAATAGGGTTTGCGTCTTACGGCTTCAGTTAATTGACCTCCTTCTTCATAACCAACATAACCTGGAGGAGCTCCTAAAAGTCTTGCTACAGCATTTTTCTCCATATATTCACTCATGTCTAATCTTAAAAGTGCATCTTCTTCATCAAATAAAGCTGTTGCGAGAGATTTTGCTAATTCTGTTTTGCCAACACCTGTAGGACCCATAAATAAAAAAGATCCAATAGGTCTTTTAGGGCTTTTCATGCCAACGCGGGCTCTTCTAATTGCAGCAGAAACAGCTTCAATAGCTTTTTCTTGTCCAATAACTTTTTCACTTAGTTCGGTTTCTAGATTGACTAATTTCTTACGTTCATTTGAAACTACTTTGGAAATAGGAATGCCAGTGATTTTTGAGATAACATCAGCAATATCATCAGGCTCAACTTGATATTTAAAAGGAAAATTTCTATTTTTCTTTACTTTATTAAAGTTCCCTTCAACTTTTTCTATTTCATACTCTATTTCACTTAACTCTTCTTCAAGCTTTTCTAAAAAGTCTAAATCATTTGAAATTTGCCAATTAGATTTATCTTTAATTTGTTTGGTTAGTTTATCTTTTTCTTTCATCAAATTAGATAATTGCTCCATTTCTTCGCGCAAATTATTCCAATTGTCTAAAAGAACGTTCAATTTTGCCTCAGATTGTTTCCTCATATCCAGAAGCTTTTCTTGATCTTCAATATTTTCTCCTTGCAAATTATTTATTTTTTCATCAATAGTATGAAGTTTGTTTTCTTGTTGGAGAATTATCTGAGGCTTATTATTAGACTCGATTTTTAACTGTGCGGCTGCTTCATCAATTAAATCTATTGCTTTATCAGGAAGACATTTATCGCTTATGTATCTGTCGGCTAATTTTGCAGAATAATTTACAGCCTCTTCGGAAATTCTTATGCCATGATGTGATTCATATTTCTTTTTGATACCTTGCAGTATTTTTGCGCTTAATTCTACTGAGGGTTCATTAACAGCTATCTTTTGAAAGCAATTGTTCATTGCCTGATCTTTTTCAATAGTTTCACGAAATTTCTCAGGTGTTGTTGTACCAATACATCTAAGTTCTCCTTCAGTAAGTAAAGGTTTTAAGATATTACTAATGTCGGTAGTAGATCTGTCAGAACTTAATATTGAGTGAATTTCATCAATAAATAAAATCATACCTTGGCTTGGATCTTTTAGTTCTTGCAGTATTAAGCTTAGCCGTTCCTCTAGTTGGCCTCTAAATTTTGTCCCAGAAACTAAAGCACCTAAGTCAAGTGAAATAATTTTAAAGTCTTTTAAAGAATCAGGAACTTTTTTGTCAACAATTAATTGTGCAAGTAATTTTGCAATTGAAGTTTTACCAACTCCAGGATTACCGATAAGTATTGGATTATTTTTGTTTCTTCTACAGAGCACCCTCATTAAATTATTGATCTCATTTTCTCTTCCTATAACGGGATCTAGTAAGCCTTTCTTAGCTGATTCTGTTAAATCTTTTCCATAAATTGAAAGAGCATTTTCATTTTCTCCAACTTGTTTTTTTGTTTCAATTTTAAGTTCACTTTTAGGTAATGGAACAATAGCTTTTTCAAATTTTTCTTTTTTAACTAAAGTCTCGTTGCTTGATTCAAAATTAGATTGATTATCAATCTCAATTACGTTCTTATAATTAATAGGATCTTTTGATTGATTAATATTTGGGAAAAACTTTAATTCCTCTTCTAATTTTTCTATTGAAAGATTGCCTTCTTCAAAAACATAATTTCCAATTCTTAAATCTCTTCCAAGAGCAATTAATAAATGGGGAATTTCTATTAATCTTGATCCCCATTGTATTTTAATCTGATTTGCATTATCTAATAAAATTTCTAAATCTTCTCCGATAGTAAAAATATCTGACTCATTTGTAGGTGTCTCTTCTAAAAAATCCTCTGTTATATCCAAAACTGTATCTTGGTCGATTGATAATTTTTCAATAAAAGCAAAGAATTCACTTGATGAGAACAATGTATGAATTATGTGTTCAATATTAAATTCGCTATGATCCCATTTTTTTGCGGTTTCTTCCCCTAATAAAAGAAGATTCCAACTGATATCGCTAAAAAGTTCAGGACTGGATGTAAGTGTTTCTCTCATAAACTATAAAACTATAGTTGATTATTAATTAATATTCTAAATAGGATCTGCATTAATAATCATCCAATAATTTCAAATTGTAAGATGAATTTGAAAATTATGTTTAGCAAGAGGGGTTGCGGGGACTTTGGAATTAATAAGAGCTTTAACTAATATCTTAGTTGTTAAGATATTGAGTAATTATAATTGTTTAACATATATATTTCAGATATTAGCCAAATAGTTCAGCTATTAATAGGATTTAAATAGTAATAATTAAATTGTGAAAGAAACTATTGATTTTCTTATTGATACTATTGAAGCAAGGCAAGTCCTTGATTCAAGAGGTAATCCGACTGTAGAGGCAGAAGTATTTTTGGAATGTGGTGCAAGTGGTAGGGCAATTGTTCCAAGCGGAGCTAGCACTGGCGCTCATGAGGCACATGAATTAAGAGATGGTGGTTCAAAATATATGGGTAAAGGTGTTTTGAATGCTGTTAATAAAATTCATGAAACAATATCCCCGGCTTTATGTGGTTTGTCAGCTTTAGATCAAACTACAGTAGATAAATTAATGATTGAAATTGATGGAACTCCTAATAAGTCTAACCTTGGAGCAAATTCAATCCTTGCAGTAAGTCTTGCAACTGCTAGAGCATCAGCAAATGCTTTAGACATTCCCTTATATAGGTATCTTGGAGATCCATTATCTAATCTTCTTCCAGTCCCATTGATGAATGTAATAAATGGTGGTGCTCATGCACCAAATAGACTTGATTTTCAGGAATTTATGCTTGTCCCTCATGGAGTTAATAACTTTAGCGAATCATTAAGAATGGGTACTGAAATTTTTCACTCATTAAAATCATTACTTGATCAAAAAGGTCTATCTACTGCTGTAGGTGATGAGGGTGGATTTGCACCTAATTTGTCATCTAGCGAAGAAGCAGGCGACTTATTATTAGAAGCAATTCAAAAAGCTGGATTTAAGCCTGGTGAGCAAGTATCTTTAGCTTTAGATGCTGCTAGTACTGAATTTTATAGTGATGGTATTTATAAATATGAAGGGAAAAGTTTAAATAGTTCTGAAATGATTTCATATCTTTCAAAATTAGTTTCTAATTATCCAATAGTTTCAATAGAAGACGGTTTAGCAGAGGATGATTGGGAGGGTTGGTCAGAATTAAATAAAGAATTAGGAAATAAAGTTCAGCTTGTAGGTGATGATTTATTCGTTACTAATACAGAAAGATTAAGGAAAGGGATTATGGAAAAATCTGCTAATTCAATCCTAATAAAGGTAAATCAAATTGGAACATTAACTGAAACTTTGGAAGCTATTGAGTTAGCTAAAATGTCTGGTTTCACAAGTGTTATTAGTCATAGAAGTGGTGAGACCGAAGATACAACAATTGCTGATTTATCTGTAGCCACAAGATCAGGTCAGATTAAGACCGGCTCTTTGAGTAGAAGTGAAAGGATTGCAAAATACAATAGGCTTTTAAAAATTGAGGAAGAATTAGGAAATCAAGCAAGATTCGCCGGATCTTTAGGTTTAGGACCTAAAAATATATAGTTTTTTAGCGCTTAAGTTTTTCTAAACGTGAGCCCTTTCTCATACTTAATTGGCATTTTATCCAATCAATACTTATTGGTAGTGCAAAAAAAAGTGGCAATAATGCAAAATTATTTTGTTTATTGGTCACTAGTAAAGCAGATGCAATTGATAAGCTTCCTATAAGAATTGAGTGGCCTAAAGTTTTTTGAGCAGTAAACATTTTTTTGAATTGCCTATCAGACTCTCCCATTCTTATTTGCAATTGTAAATCGCCCTGCTCTAATCTTTCTAAACTTTCATCTATTCTTTTAGGAATTCCAACAGCTTTCGATCCTAGTTCACCTACTTGCCTTCCGAATTGGTTAATTAAATCGTTAGGAGTTTGATTATTTGAGGTCATAAGTTCTATTAAATAAGGCTTGGTAACTGATACAAGGTTAAACCCTGGGTCAAGCATTCTACCAACTCCTTCAAAAGTTGATAGAGCTCTCATCACAAAAATTAAATCTACTGGGAGTTGGAATGGTGTTTCATAAACAAGTTCGTATAAATCTCCAGATAATTTTTCAATAATATTTGGACTAAATGGTGGAGTTAAGGCTTCTTTAAGCATCAACCTGACTAATCTTCTCACTGGTCCTATATCAATATCTTTTGAAATTAGTCCAGCTTGTTGTAATTGACTAACAAGTGATGAGGCGTCTCTTAAAGCAGCAGCCTTAACCATTCCCCCTAATCTTGTTTGAAGATTATTTGAAATATTGCCCATCATTCCAAAATCATAAAAAATCAATTTACCTTTATTTGAAACTGCTAGATTCCCTGGATGAGGGTCTGCATGAAAAAAACCGAAATTTACTAATTGTTTTAAATAGCTGATGGCGCCTATTTCTGCAATTTTAGGTAAATCAATTTCTTGTGATTGCAATTTTTCTAAATCGCTGATTTTTGTTCCTTCTAGATAACTTAAACAAAGCACTTTTTCACTGCTCATATTCCAAATAACTTCAGGAACTTCAATATTTTCATCATCAAGAAATTGCTGTCTAAATCTTGCTGCATATTGTGCTTCACTATTAAAATCAAGCTCCTTCATAAGAACTTTCCTACACTCTTTAGCAATTTCAACCCAGTTTCTACCTCGACTCCAATTCTTATTTTTCTGCAATAAACCTGCTATTTGCTGCATTATGCCCAAATCAATAATAAACAATTCTTTTAAATTGGGTCTTTGAACTTTAAATACAACTTTCTTACCATCTTTTAAAGTCGCCCTATGAACCTGAGCTAGTGATGCTGATCCAACTGGATTAGATATTATTTGATCTATTTCATTAAACTTAGATCCTAGTTCTTCTTCTATAGTTTGTTGGACTTGTGCAAATGAAAACTTAGGAACTTGATCCTGTAATTTAGACAATTCCTGTATCCAAGTATTAGGAATTAAATCAGGTCTCGCTGATAATAATTGTCCAATTTTTATAAATGCTGAACCAAGTCTTATTAATTTATTAGTAAACCACCTAGCTCTTTTAATTTGAACCCTACTTTTTTCATTGCTCTTAGTTTGGAAAATTGTAAATCTAATATTATCTATCCACAGTTTTATTAAAAGCGAAATCAGAGTTATCCAAATAAGAAAGGCCCTCTTCAATTTTTTTAAACGATAATTAATAATGTGATAACTCATTTAATTTGATTATTTATGGTTTTATTAAAGAGATCAATTTGTTTATTGATACCTTCAATTTCATTTAAAGCTTTTTTTATTTTTGAATCTTGATAAGTACTTGTGGACTCATTTTCTTGAATATTTTCGGCTTTCTCCATTCTTAAGGCTTCTTCGATTATGGATCCTTTCAAACTATCAAATTCTTTTTTAAGAATTTCTGGAGCATCCTGAGCAATATTTGTTGCTTCCTCAATTTTTTCAACCAATATTTCGTTTAATTTTTCGGTTACTTTCTTAATAGCAGCTTTTAAAAGGTAATCAGAATTGTTCATGAAAAATATAATGTATCTACGGCACTTAATTATTTGATATGTCCTAATAATAGATCAATACAGAACATTTCACGTAACTGATCATTTTGATAATTAATTTTTTATATTTTTCCTATGTAAGTTTGTTTCTATATTATGCTTTTTTCTTTTTTTTCTTTTAACTTATATCTATATAGAGTTTAGGTATTTACATTAAAGATATCTTCTAACCAAAAACTCATCTATGTAACTACTAAAAAGGAGTTTTATTAAATTGGAAATTATCGAGTCAGATGTAGTTATTATCGGAGGAGGTCCAGCAGGATGTACTTGCGCACTTTATACATCTCGTTCAAACTTAAAGACAGTAATTTTAGACAAAAATCCATCTGTTGGAGCTTTAGCCATAACTCATCAAATAGCAAATTATCCAGGTGTTCCTGTTGATATAAGTGGAGAGAAATTACTTACTCTAATGAGAGAACAGGCTGTTCAATACGGCACAGACTATAGAAGAGCGCAAGTTTTTGGAATAGACGCTAGTGGAGAATGGAAAATGGTTTATACACCAGAAGGCACTTTCAAAGCTAAAGCACTTGTACTTGCAAGTGGAGCTATGGGTAGGCCTGCATCATTTAAGGGCGAAGCTGATTTTCTTGGCAAAGGAGTAAGTTATTGTGCTACATGTGATGGGGCTTTTTATAAAAATAGAGAAGTTGCCGTTGTTGGAGTGAACAAGGAGGCAATTGAAGAGGCAACTGTTCTAACTAAATTTGCATCAACTGTGCATTGGATTACATCAAGTGATCCTAAATCAGATAATGAAGAAGCTATGGAATTGATGGATAATTCAAATATAAAACATTGGAGCAGAACAAGATTGTTGGAAATATTGGGTGATGATATGGGTGTGAATGGAGTTGTTGTAAAAAATAAGCAAGAAGAAAATCCTATTAATTTAAATTTAGATGGAGTTTTTGTTTATATGAGTGGTTCAAAGCCGATCACTGATTTTTTAGGTGATCAAATTGCTTTAAAAGAAGACGGAGGAGTTATTGTGGATGACTTTATGTCTACAAACTCTGATGGAGTATGGGCTATTGGAGATATAAGAAATACACCATTTAAGCAAGCCGTTGTTGCGGCTTCTGACGGATGTATTGCAGCAATGTCAATTGATAGATATTTAAATAGTAGAAAAAATATAAGAGTAGATTGGATTCATTCTTAAAAAAAATATTTCTTCTTAAATTTAAAGGGGTGTTGCTTCAGAAATATAAGCAACTCCTCCGTAGTAGCTTAAATCGTCCCTGATGTTATCTCTCATTTTATCAATTAATTCTTGCTCACAAAAAACAATTACATGAGCATTTGCTCCTAATCCTGTAAATTCCATATCTTCAGTAACAACTCTTTCAGGCCCTCTACCTGTGGCGTGTTTCATAACTGTATATCCAGGAACATTTGCTTTTTCTAAGGTTTTAATGATTGCATCTAGTTCTCTTTCACTAAATATTAGGTCTAATCTTTTCATTTTAAAAAAGGGGAAAGTGGGATAATGGTATTTACTAAACTCATGTATATAGGAATGCCAAGAACTATATTGAATGGGAAAGTTAGACCTAGTGTTGTTGAAATATAATAACTAGATTTAGCTTCTGGAACTGTCATCCTCATAGCTGCAGGAACTGCTAAATAAGAGGCGCTTGCACATAAAACCACAAATAAAAGAGCGTTGCCAGGTCCTAAAGATAAAAATCTTGCAACGAAAACACCTATGAATGCATTAAATAGAGGCATAAAAATTGCAAAGCCTATTAAGAAAGAACCTGCATTCTTTAGTCTGGGTAATCTTTGAGCAGCGACTATTCCCATATCTAATAAGAAGAAGCATTCTGCTCCATAGAATAATTGTCCAGTAAAAGGCTCCATTTTTGAAATCCCTGAGGGATTACTGGAAGCAGTTAGAAATCCCACAATTAAGCTTGAAAGCAATAAATAGACTGATCCATTCAAAAGGGATTCATGTAATATTGCGCTAAGATGCATTTTTCTAGTCTTTGGTCTATTTTTAGGGGCTGCAAATTTTACTAGTAATAATCCAACAATTATTGCAGGCGATTCCATTAAAGCTAAGGCGCCAACCATAAACCCATCGAAAGCTATTTTTTGACTTTCTAAAAAACTTTCTGCAGAAATAAATGTAACAGCACTTATTGAACCGTACGCAGCTGCTATTGCTGCTGAATTAAAGACATCAAACTTAAATCTTAAAATTAAAAATCCAATCAGCGGGATTAATAGTGACATTAGTATTGCAGCGCTTAAGGTCGGCAATACTTGATCAGTAAACCCACTTTTCTGTATCTCTATACCTCCTTTAAACCCTATAGCTAAGAGCAGATACAAGGAGAAGAGCTTAGGCAATGGAGCTGGTATTTCTAAATCAGATTTAAACAGTACTGATATTGCTCCAATTAAAAAGAAAAGAACTGGCGGGGCTAATACATTTTGCAGGATTGGATTAATTTCCATAAATTATTAGGCTATTTCATTTAGAGCGGTTTCTAAAGCTTCTTTTCTTGTCTCAATAATGCCTTCTACTCCAAACTTAGCTAATCTGTCCTTTACTTTTTCATTAGCCCCAGCAACAAATGCTTTTCTGGAATTATTTTTTGCTTCCTGCATCATATCCTCAATTGCGAGAGTCGCCGTCACTCCAAGTCTTGGTACATCAGTGATATCTAATATTAAAACTTTATAGTTTCTTACTAGCATCATTCTCTCTGATATACCTTTAGCTGCTCCAAAACTTAGTGGTCCTTTAAGTCTAAATAGCATTACTTCTCCTGAACATCTATCTAGCAGTGCTTTTTCATCAGCAGGTAATGCATTTTTAGCTTGATCATCTTCTGATAAAGGATTATCCTCATCCATACCTTCTAGTTGAGTTTCGGTTATTGAATCAATAGTGAGCATATTTGCTATGAATACACCTACTAAAACTGCCCAAATTAAATCCCAAAAAACAGTCATAAGGAGTACTCCATACATAACAACTGACGTTTTTAAAGATAATTTGTGAGCCCTCCTCAAGAACCCCCAATCAATAATATCTAGACCAACTTTTATAAGAATTCCTGCTAGCAACGCAGTTGGTATTTGCTCAGCTAAAGGTCCTGCACCAACTAAAACTATCAACAACACAACCGAGTGAACCATACCAGAAATGGGAGTGGATCCTCCAGATTTAACATTTATAACTGTTCTCATGGTTGCTCCCGCTCCAGGTAAACCTGAAAACAGACCTGCAACAGCATTTCCTATTCCTTGACCAATAAGTTCTCTATCAGAATTATGTTTTGTTTGAGAGATATTGTCTGCTACTAGAGATGTCAGTAAGGAGTCAATTGCGCCAAGTACTGCTAGTACTAATCCTGCTTTGAAAATAATTGGGAAATATTGATTAAAACTTGGGAAATTTAAAGATGGAACTCCCCTTGGAATTTCTCCAATTCTATCAATAGAGCCATCTCCAAAAATTAATATTGATATTGGGGTAACTATCAATAGAGCTAAGAGAGGAGAAGGAACCCACTGACTTATTTTTCTTGGGGTAAGAAATACTATACCTAGTGTCATTATTGCTACTCCAATAGCAGCACCATTGGGCTGGAAATTGGAAAATACAGTAGTTAAAGATTCGACTACTCCACCTCGAGTGCTAATTCCAAGTAGTGGTCCAATCTGAAGCGCAATGATTATTACTCCAATACCTGACATAAATCCTGAAACAACAGAGTATGGAACTAAAGTAATGTATTTTCCTAGTTTTAGAATCCCGAATAATATTTGCAGTAAGCCGCCAATGACTACCGCTGCCATTACTAAAGGTAAAATTTGTCCAGCAGAGAGATCTCTTGGAACCCCTACTGCTGCTAAGCCTGCTACTACACCTGCAACAGTTACACTCATCGGACCTGTTGGTCCACTAACTTGAGCAGGCGTTCCGCCGAATAATGCTGCTAAAAAACCAACAACTACTGCTCCATATAGTCCATAAATTGCTCCGCCAGGTCCTAACGCGGCATTACCAAAAGCAAGAGCGAGAGGTAAAGCCACTACTGCAGCTGTGATGCCTCCAAGAATATCGCCTCTTACATTTTTCAGATGAAATCCATTAATTATTTTCAAAGATGCTCTCCTTAAAATAAACACTTAACTAGAAGATATTATCTCTTAATGACGTAAATTTGTGAAAAATGAAGTTTGTACACAATATTTTTGTAACTTTTTATTCTCTACACTTAAGATAATTAAGTTAATTTTCCTGAACAAAAGTAGTCTCTGATTGATTTATGTGCGAGGCAAGCGACTAATGTATTAGATAAATATTTTTCAACTAAAATAATATTGAAATGAACTCGATTATTCGCCCAAGAAGATTAAGAAGGACTGAGGCAATTAGAGAAATGGTAAGAGAAAACCATCTAAAGGCATCGGACTTTATATATCCATTATTTATTCATGAAAAAGATTTCAAAGAGGAAATTTCGGCAATGCCGGGAACTTTTAGATGGGATATGAATGGCTTAATCAAGGAAGTTACTAGGGCATGGGAATTGGGAATAAGGTGTGTGGTTCTTTTCCCAAAAATCAACGATAGCTTAAAGACTGAAGATGGTGCAGAGTGTTTTAATGAAAAAGGTTTAATACCTAAAGCTATTAGAATATTAAAAAAAGAGATTCCAGAAATGGCAATAATGACAGATGTTGCCTTGGACCCTTACTCGTGTGATGGTCATGATGGATTAGTTGATGAAACTGGAAAAATATTGAATGATGAAACGATTGAAATTTTAAAAAAACAAGCTTTAACACAAGCAAGATCTGGAGCAGATTTTATTGGTCCTAGTGACATGATGGACGGGAGAGTTGGAGCAATTAGGACTGCTCTTGATAGTGAAGGATTTAGTGATGTAGGTATTATTAGTTACACAGCAAAATATTCATCTGCTTATTACGGTCCATTTAGAACTGCTTTAGACTCGGCTCCTAGAGAAAATAGTAAGAAAATAATTCCAGACAATAAGTCTACATATCAAATGGACCCTGCCAATTCAAAAGAGGCTTTAATTGAATCAGCATTGGATCAGTATGAAGGAGCTGATATTTTGATGGTAAAACCAGGAATTTCATACTTGGATATAGTTTATAGATTAAGCACTTTTTCAAATAAGCCCATAGCTGCATATAACGTTAGTGGGGAGTATTCCATGGTAAAGTCTGCTGCTATGAAGAACTGGATTAACGAAAAAGATATTGTTTTGGAGACATTGCTTAGTTTTAAAAGAGCAGGAGCAAAATTAATACTCACTTATCATGCTTGTGATGCATCTCAATGGTTGAAGGATACTTAAAAACTCATTTTTAACAAAAATTTGGTTTATTCTTATATAAGTAATAAATTAATTGCTTTGTTTTGAAGTTTTCACAAGGAGTAAATAGGATAGGTCACATTGCACTTAGAGTAGAGAATCTCGAAAGGGCAAAATCTTTTTATATTAAGCTGGGTATGAATTTGGTTTGGGATGATAAAGATTGGTCTTATTTAGAGGCAGGTAAGGGGAAAGATGGACTTGCGTTGTTAGGCCCTAGTTACAAAGCTGCGGGACCTCATTTTGCTTTTCATTTTGAAAATAAAAAAGAAGTGGAAAATATTCAAAATGATTTAAAAAATTCTGGTGTAAAAGTTGGTCCTCTACATGAGCATAGAGATGGAACAGCATCTTTTTATATGAAGGATACTGAAGGAAACTGGCTTGAGATGCTTTATGTTCCTCCTGAAGGAATTCAATCGAATGTTTGATTCTTTTTTTTGTATGCAAGAGAAAAGTTATTCTAAAAAATCATATTCAGATAACACCTTAGAAGAAGAATCTATAAACCTTTTAGAGTGGGATTCATTAAAAACTCATTTAGCATCATTTGCCTCCACAGAAATGGGTAAAAGAGCAATCTTAAGTTTTGAAATTCCTTCAGAATACGAAGTATCTAAAAGACTTTTGAATGAAACGGTTGAAATAACTGAGCTAGAAAATAATTTAGATAAATCAATTAGTTTTTCTGGTGTTTTTGATATTAAAAGAAATATTGAAATTTGTTCAAAGGGAGGTGTAATTTCATCTTCTGATTTATTAAAAATAGCGAAAACAATTGCTGCAGCAAGAAATTTAAAAAAAATCTTATTAGATTATGAACAAAGGCCCTATATTTCATCATATACAAAAAATTTAATTGACCATCTGAATATCGAGACGATTTTTAAAAAAGGCATTGAATCTAATGGAAGGATTTCAGACAATGCTAGTAATGAACTATCTATTCTTAGAAAAGAATTGTTATCTAAGAAACTAGAAAGAAAAATATTAGTTGAGAAATTTATTCAAAAGAATTTAGCTTATTTGCAAGATACTACTATTGGAGATCGATATGGTAGGCCAGTTTTAGCAATAAAAGTTAATTATGTAGATAAATTTAAGGGCATAATTCATGACTCTTCATCTTCAGGCAATACAGTATATTTTGAACCTGATAGTGTAGTAAATAAAGGCAATAAGATTGCTTCTTTAGAGGCTAGGATCACCGCAGAAGAATTTAAATTACTTAAAAAATGGTCTCAAGCTGTTAGTGATAATTCAAAAAATCTTATTGTAATGGCATCCATTTTATTGAGATTAGAAAATGCTCTAACTCGATCAAGATATTCGAAATGGATTGGAGGCAAAACTCCTACTTTTGAGAAAAATCCCATTATTTCCTTAACTGGTTTTTCTCATCCGTTATTGATTTGGGAACATAAGAAAAAAGGTGCTCGTCCCCCAGTCGCTATCGATTTTCATATAAATAGAAATATTAAGGTTGTAGCTATTACTGGTCCAAATACTGGTGGTAAAACGGCAGCTTTAAAAGGTTTGGGTTTGTCATTACTTATGGCCAGGACAGGATTGTTGATACCCTCAACTAATAATCCTGTTATCCCTTTTTGTCCAAATATATATGTGGATATAGGCGATAATCAATCATTAGAGGAAAATTTATCTACTTTCAGTGGGCATATATCCCGCATAAAAGAGATATTAGATTCACTTAATTATAAGAAAGGATTATCAGTTGTTTTGTTAGATGAGATTGGTTCTGGCACTGATCCGCTTGAAGGAAGTGCTCTTGCGATGGCCTTATTAAAAGAATTTGCAAATAAATCTGATATCACTTTGGCAACTACACATTATGGAGATATTAAGGCTTTAAAGTATAACGACTCAAGATTTGAAAACGTATCAGTTGCCTTTGATGAGGAATCTTTGAAGCCAAAATA
>CACBVE010000012.1 GCA_902542595.1 uncultured Prochlorococcus sp. | reverse complement strand
AATGACTTGTCTATTAAATCAAAACTTTTAAAAATCTGATTTTTGGTTGATATATCCATTTGATTGATATTTTCTTTTTCTTGATATCTTGGTTTTTCCACCTTTTCTTCTCTTATTAATTCAAGTAAGGAGAAAATAAATTGTTTTTCAACTCCTAAATTTTCAAAAATATTGCTTTTAGATAAATAATTATTATTTTGGTTATTATCTAAATCAAGTGATACGAATCTCTCATAATTATGAGCTTGATAATATTCAGAATTATTTGATAAGTCTTCAGTAATCTCGAACTGAATGGGTTCTTCTGATTGAAAAGCATCTTCACATTGAAATTTTTCCTTTTGGTCAACATTTGTTTTTGTGGAAATATCTAAATTTTTATAATTAATTTCCTTATGGATGTTTTTTTTAATTTCATTTATTTTTAATTGTTCTACAGTTAAAAAAGGCAAATTGCTATAAATGAGACTACTTATTTTTTTTTCAAAGAGGCCACAAAATTCATTTTCATTTAAAAAATAATCATTAGTTGTTGGATATCTATATATTTGATTAAGGCCTTTTTCTACAGAGATGAGAAGTAAATCTCTTACTAGATTAAGATAAAGTTCATATTCCCTATAGATATTTCTAGTTAATATTCTTTTTTGTATTTCTGCTCTCTCTAATTGAGAATTAATTTTATCAGTATCTTTGTAATTATTGAAATTATTCAAATCATTCAAGTGACTAGTTTGTTTGCATTGATGCGACTTCTTCAGCAAAGTCCATCTGATTTTTTTCGATACCTTCACCCAATGTATATCGTGTAAAGCGTCTTACTTTGATATTTTCCCCAATTTTTGCAGCTGCTTGTTTAACAAGATCCTCAACTGTTAGAGAACTATCTTTAATGTAAGGTTGTGAGAGCAAAACAAGCTCATTAAGTCTTTTTGCTATTCTCCCTTCTACTATTTTTTCTTTAATTTGTTCTGGTTTTCCGGATAAATCATCCCTACCCATTTCAATCTGCTTTTCTTTTTCCACAACTTCTTCAGGTATTTCTTCAATTGATACATACTCAACATTTGGGCATGCTGCTACTTGCATTGAGACATCCTTCAACAAAGATTGGAATATATCTCCTCTAGCAACGAAATCAGTTTCACAATTTAGCTCTAGTAAAACTCCGACTCTTGATCCAGTATGTATATAACTACCAATTGAACCTTCTGCCGCTACTCTTCCCGATTTCTTTTCAGCACTAGCTATGCCTTTCTTTCTTAACCATTCCAGAGCTTTATCTAGATTTCCTTCAGTTTCGTTAAGTGCTTTTTTGCAGTCCATCATTCCTGCGCCAGTTTTGTCTCTAAGATCTTTTACAAGTTTTGCTGTAATGTTTCCCATTTGAAGTAATAAAAAATAGTGAATAGTAAGTTTTAAATTGGAATTTAATTTTTTCTTTCGGCATTAGATCCCTTTCTACCCTCATTTATGGCATCTGCAAGTCTTCCTAAAATAAGTTGCACAGATCTAACGGCATCATCGTTACAAGGAATTGGAACTTCACACAAATCTGGATCGCAATTTGTATCCAACATTGATACTAATGAGATATCTAATTTTCTAGCTTCTAATACTGCATTAGATTCTCTTCTCTGATCAACCAATACAACTACATCTGGTAATCTTCTCATGCCCTTAAGTCCACCTAAGTATTTTTGTAATCTTTCAAGTTCTCTCCTTAATACTGCAGCTTCTTTTTTAGGCCTCATTGCTATTGAACCACTACTTTCCATTCTTTCTAGATCCTTTAATCTTTCAATCCTAGCTTTCATTGTTGTCCAATTAGTCAACATCCCTCCAAGCCATCTTTGATTTACATATGCAGCTCCACAGCGTGTAGCTTCCTGAGCTACTACATCTGATGCTTGTTTTTTTGTACCTACAAATAGGAACCGTTTACCACTTTTTGCAGCATTTCTCGTCCATTTATATGCATTGTTCATACACAATGCTGTTTTTACAAGATCAATAATATGAACTCCATTTCTCGCGCAATATATATACTTAGACATCTTGGGATTCCAACGTCTAGTTTGATGCCCAAAATGGGCACCAGCTTCCATCATTTCTGATAGTGATACAACAGCCATAATTTAAAAAGGTTTCGGGTTAGCCTCCATCTGACGGGGAATTAATATTAATAATTCACCCGAAACTGTCAGATGTGTGAAATTTATTCCAGTTATTATAGCAAGTGATGTGCATTTCTAAAAGTTTTTTATCTTGATTTGGTTAACTGTTTAATGTAAATCATATTTAGAGGGATCCTAAGTATTTCAAGTGCAAGCCTATTTCTTCTTGTATTTACTAGGAATCTTAATAAAGGAAGGATTCTATCAACACTGATTAGTCCTCCCAAGCAAAGAATTCGCCAAAGTAAATTATGGAGAGGAGTTAATTGAATCATAAATCTAACCCTTAAATTTGGGTGTTTCTTATAAAACACTAAAGCCATTTTTGCTCTTTCTTTTTCTTGAGCTATTAATGAATCTATTTGTTCGCAATTAAATGGCGGATGCCAATGAAAACCTACTGCATTTGGACATCTAATTAATTTTGTCCCAATTTTTTTTAATCTTTCTCCAAGTTCTAAATCCTCCCAACCGTAAAGACTAAACGAAGTATCAAATAATCCCACACTTAAAATCAATTCTTTTGATATCGCTACATTCCCAGTAGCAAAGTATGCAAAAGAAGTGTCCATTATTTTATGTGTTTCACTCTGAGGATTTAGAAAATTAGATGTATTGACTACCGAGCCATAAGTAAAACATTTTTTATCATTTTTTCTCCAAGAGGTAAGTAATTTTTCCACGTGGCAATTTATAAAATTGTCTAAAACAATAAGATCACTATCAATGAATATAATGATTTCATATTTTGATTTAATTACTCCCAGATTTCTTCCAAGTGCAGGCCCTCCATGTTCTTGCTGAAATAGAATAACGTGTGGGAGATTAGCTTTGTTTTTATTTATCCATGAGGTTGTCCCATCAGTTGATCCATCATCAACTACTACAACTTCATAATTACTGATATTTGTATTTAATTTTTGATTCTCAAGAGCAAATAGACATTTCTCTAATATAGGTAATCTATTGTAAGTCGGTATAACAATACTTACATTCATGATTATGTCTTAAATATGCATAATATATTAAATTCCAAAGATAAAAATAAAAGATGTTCCCTAATCAGCTGCTCCGCCATTATTTGCTGTACCTGTAACGTTACCACCATCAGGTCTTCCATCAGATCTTAATTTCCTTTTTTTGAATTTTCTAGCATAGGCTCTGTTACGCTCCTGCTTTTCTTTTTTTAGATTCCTTCTCTTAGACATAAAATTTTTACTTTTAATTATATTAGCTCACTATGAGCACTATATATTTTACCATCTTCCATATTTAATATCCTATCAGCCATATCAGAAATTCTTGGATCATGCGTCACCATAAGTACAGAACAATTTTGCTCTTTTGCTAGTTTCCTTAAAAGTGTTACTATTTCTCTTCCTGTGACGCTATCTAAAGCAGAAGTGGGCTCATCAGCTAATAAAAGTTTTGGGTTAGCAGATAAAGCTCGAGCAATTGCTACTCTCTGTTTCTGCCCACCAGATAAGTCATTTGGCAACTTTTTATGATGTTCTTCTAATCCTACTGCTGACAACCAATTCCGCGCTATTTCACGTCTTTGCAAATATGTTAAACCTTTTATTAAATCGGCGCCCATCTGGACATTTTGTTCTGCTGTTAAACATCTAAGAAGATTATGACCTTGAAAAATCATTCCAATACTTCTTCTAAGAATCTGACGTGTTTTCCTTGATGCTCCATTTAACTGATTATTTAATACAGTTAAATCTCCACTTTGACAGGTTCTCAAGGCACCAATTAAAGTTAAAAGAGTCGTTTTACCACATCCAGAAGGGCCTTTCAAAAGAACCAACTCCCCTTTATCAATATTTAAATTAACTTCATTAAGAACTTGTTTTTTATTCTCATTTTTTCCATAAAAGTGACTCAAATTATTTATTGAGACTGTTTTAAGGTTTTTAGCATTATTTTTTGATTTATTAGCTTTAACCATTTATATTCAATTGTTAAAAAATTTCGGCAGGATCAGCGTCAACTAATTTGCGCATCGCAACAGCGGCAGACCCCATACACATAACTAAAACTAATACGAAAATTAAAATAGTTTTATTTGCGTCCATTATTATTGGGAGTTTAGTAGAACTTCTTATAACTGAGTAAAGTATTTGGCCAGAGAAATAAGCAGGTAAATAACCAAACAATGCCAATAAAAATCCCTCTCTAGCTACAACAAAGAAAAGGGATTTAAGTCTATATCCCATTGCCAATAATGTGGCGTACTCTGGGAGGTGATCTGTAACATCACTATAGAGAATTTGATAAACAACCACACAACCTACAACGAAACCCATCAATGCACCCAAACTAAATATAAAACCTATTGCAGTACTATTTTTCCAATAATTCTTCTCAAATTCTATAAATTGATTTTTTGTAAGTACCTTAACATCATTTGGGAGTGAGTTATTTAATATCCTTGAAATCAATTCAGGATCAGATCCTTTTTTTAGCTTTACCAAGCCAATTTCTATGCTGCCAGGAGGATTAGCAGGGAAAAGTCTTAAGAAGGTTTCTCGACTAGTTATCAAATTACCATCTGCACCAAAAGATGGTCCCAACTGCACAAGGCCCTCAACAATTACTCTTTTTCCAGCAACCTCAGTCTCAACTTTTTTTTCAGATAAGAACCATTCTTCAATCGGTCCAAATTCAGGTCTAGAAAGTTTGTCAAAAAGAACTCTTGATGGATTTCTCAATTTATAAGCTTTCTTTGAGAATTCCTCATCTAAAAGAAGTGAATCGGAGGGATTAAAACCTAATGCAAGTATTGATCTAGTTTTAAGATTTTCGGGATTTCTCCAAAGTAAATAATTTAGATTAACAGGAGCAGTTTTTTCAACATCTTCTAGTGCGAGAGTTTGAATTAATCTTCTTTTTGGGAATCCACTCATGCTTATAGAACTTTTTGATCTGGGACTTATCAATACAAGATCGGCATCTAGAAGTTTATGAATAGTTACACTTGTGTCAAATAAACCATCTCTAAAACCTAATTGCATAAACATCAAAATCCCTGCAAAACTGATTCCAGCAATGGCAACTGCTAGCCTTAATGGTTGTCTAGTTAATAACAACCAAGCTAATGGTATTTTTCTAAATTTTAAAAAAGAAAAACTCATTAGGGAATAAATTTTGCAATCACTTTCATTCCTGCATAGTTTTGAACGATATCTATAGAATCTTGATCTAGTTTTACTAGTACCTCGATAATTCGTGAATCAGCATCCCCTGTTGGATCAGTCGATAGAACTTTTCTTTGTTTTACCTGAGGACTAATCCTAATCACCTTTCCCTTAAGATTTTTTTGGAAACCTCCATTTTCACTGCTCAATTCAACATTCTGAGAAATAAAGACTCTATCGATGTCAGATTCATAAACCTCTATCAAAGCTTCCATTTTTTGACTAGAACCAATATCCAAAATCCCTTCATTATGGGGCCTTTCACCAACTCTCGTGTTTATTCCAAGGATAAAGCCATCGATTGGACTCCTTAGTTTTGAATTAAATAGATCAATCTTGATATTTTTTTGATCTCCTAAAAGATTTATTTTCTGTTTTTGCAATTTTAATAATTCATCTTTTCTCTGTGAAAACTCTACAAAAGAGTATACATCTTTGCTCAAAGCTAACTCATACCTTTGAATTTGATCTTTCTTTAGGGTAATTTCTTCGTTAATAGTATTAATTAGATTTTCGTTTTTTTCAAGATCAGCAAGTAATTTTTCTCCATTTTCAAAGATTGCAAGGATATCACCTTTTTTTACGAAATCTCCTTCATTTACTAAAATTTGGACAATTCGGGGGGAAGAGCCAAACTGACTTATTGGAGCTGCCAATTGTCTAATCTCTCCCGAAGGAGAAAGTTGACCAAGTGCGGCAACAGCTGTAACAGGAGGTATGAAATCTGAAGTTTTTTCCTCTATAGATTTTGAACTAGATTTATTATTTCCAGAACAGGAAATAACACCAAAAAATATTGGTGTAAATAATAAAAAATAAATAAATAAATTTTTTAATATTTTTAATTTCATTAAAAATCGAAGAGTACTGTTTTTATATAGTTATTGACCCATTTTTCATCAAAATATTTTAGAAGAACCATGCTAGTTTTCTCATTTTTCATTTGTTGAACACAATAATTTTTTTGAAAATATATTCTCTCTTGAACAATTTCCTCTTCAACTTCCGGTTTAGCTTTCTTACTTAATTTGATCAAAATAGTGAGGTATTGATCCACAACTCTACAAAAATCATTTCTTTCAGATTTACTTTTTAAGGAAGCAAAAAATACATTATTAGAAAAAATACCCCCCCATTTAGGAATCTCTCTCAAAGAGGTAAAAGAACTTTTATCAACTTCAGAAAGTAATTTTTCGTATTTCAAACCTTGGTTTTGTGATGACGGGGATAAATCTACAATTGCAGCAGAAACAATATCATTTATTTTTACCAAATCCATCCCAAAAATTGGGATATCAAACTTTGGATCAGGGAAAAAAACGCAGTGTAATATTTTAAGATTCTTTGAAAATTCTGCTACTTCAATATGTAACTTTCTAAAACCTTTCGCTTTATGAAATTCATTTTCAATATAAAGTTCTCTGCCTATTTCTTTAGATATTATGTTAGTCAGTTTTGGATCAATTTTTATACTCTTAAGGTCCTCAAGCATAGATCTATGCTCTCTAATATTTTGTAATAAATCCAAAATAAGAGGGTCAGTTAATTTTGTTTTAGTTAAAGATTCAGACAACAAGGCTAAAAAGGACCAAAATGGAATTTAAAGAGAGAACTGAAATGAACGTCGGAGATGTTAATTACTACACCCATTCAAGCAAAACTAGATGTGTGTTTGTGGATAATAAAGAATTGCCGCTTATAAGCATTGATATTTGGTGCAAAGCAGGTTCTTCATTTGAGGATGTTGATAAAAACGGCACCGCTCATTTTCTAGAACATATGATTTTTAAAGGATCTAACAAAATAATGCCAGGTGAGTTTGACCATAAAATTGAATCACTAGGTGGAATAAGTAACGCTTCAACTGGTTATGATGATGTACATTACCATGTATTAGTTCCACCCAATAACTTTAAAGAATCACTTGCTCTTTTGACAAATATTGTCGTTGCTCCAGTTTTTAATCCTGATGAATTTATAAAAGAAAAAGGGGTAGTTATTGATGAAATAAAACAACAAAATGATCAGCCTGAAGAGAGACTATTTAATTATTTTTTGAAAAGGGTTTGGTTAAGTCCGAATTATGCCAATTCAATTCTGGGAACTGAAAATAGTATTAAAAACTTAGAGATAAATGACCTTCTGAAATTTCACAGCAAACATTACACTACTGAAAAAATTTGTATTGCAATTGCTGGGCATCTCTCTGAAGAAATTTATAAAATTTTTGAAAAAAGTAATCTATCTGGCATAAAAGAAAGCCCAAAATTAATAAATCTAAAAAATATACCTTCTTTAAAAATTAGGCATGGTAGAGAGTCAGTTAAGTTTGATAATTTAGAGTTTTCAAGAATATTTATGGCTTGGTTTATCCCAAACCTAAATGATCAAAAAAATATTATTGGGCTTGAGATATTAGCGTCAATTCTCGCTGTAGGAAGAAACAGCAGATTAGTTAAAATTTTAAAAGAAGATAGTAATCTTGTTGAATCGGTATATGTAGATGTAAATGCTGGAGAATTAGGAGGATTATTTATTATTGAAGCAAGTTGTGAGTCCAAAGATATTGATTTAGTAGAAAAGCAAATTAATAAAACAATAGATGAGATCTCAAATTGTAAAGCCTTGGCTTTGGATGAAATAAAAAAAGCAATAAATATTGTGAAAAGTAATTATATCTTTAATTTAGAGACATCTACACAACTCTCTTCGTTCTTTGGAAATGAACTTCTTTGGGGGAGAAAATCTTCAATAAATGATTTAGAGAGTCATTTAAAATATTGGAATGACTTGGATAACTTCAAAGAGATAACAGAATATATCCGTGGCGAGAAATACACTTTAGTTGCATCCCCTAATTTATGTTAAAAAAATATTTTTTAAATAATAAAAAAAGAAATTTTTCAACTGCTTTAATTTGGATTAAAGGGGGTAGTGATATGGATAGTATTGGCAAAAAAGGTATAAACAAGATCCTTTGTTCATTACTAACCAGAGGATGTGAGGGTTTCAATAATTTCACTCTTTCTGAATATATTGAGTCCTATGGCGCAGAATTAAATCAAGAAATATTTGAAGATGGTATTTCAATAAGTATTAAATCCCTAAATGAACATTTCAGCAAATTATTCCCTTTATTAGATTTAATAATTAATAAACCAACTCTCTTAGAAATTGAATTTCAAAAAGTAAAAAAATCCTCAATTAATTTCATAAAAAAAGATAAAGAGAATCCATTTAATATCTGTTTTGAAAACTGGAAAAGAATTGTTTACTCAAATCATCCTTATGCCTTTAATACAAATGGCAATGCAAATGATGTCTCAAAGATTACCTATGAAGATGTTTTGCTTGAGTTTAAAAATTTCAAAAGTCGAGATAGTTATTTAATTGCAAATAACTTAGGAATAAATGGAATAAGTATAGAAACATTAGTGAAAAAACCCTTAGAAGAAAAATCAATAATTATAAATCACGATTTAAGCCCTAACAGTAGATTTGATTTCAATAGTAATGATTCAAATCAAACAATAATAATGATGGGGGACCAAACTTGCTCGCGAAGAAGTAGTGAATATTTACTACTTAAGGTTTTGGAGTCATATTTATCTTATGGAATGAGCGCTGCTTTATTTAAACTTTTTAGAGAAAAACATGGTATAACTTACGATTTAGGTGTTTATTATCCTATTAGGAGTGGGAATGCCCCATTTTTAATTTATTTATCCGTATCTAATCAGCAAGCACTTTTTGCTTTTGAACTTTTATCAAAACTGTGGAGAAATTTACTTTTTAATCCTTTGACTGATGCTGAAATTTTTTTAGCAAAAGAAAAACTAAAAGGTTCTTTTCTATTAGGAAATCAATCACTAGATGAAATCTTACAAAGAAAGATACAGTTAGTTAGTTATGGTATTTCACCAATTTCTGAAAACGATTTAAATTCAAAAATAGAGGGAATTTCTTCGTTAGATATTTTGAAATTAACAAATAAGTATTTTTCAAAACCTTTTCTGAGTATTTCTGGAAATAAAAATATATGTTTAGAAATTTCTAATAGGTGGAAGAAAAACTTTTAAGTTAGTTTTTCTCAATCTTATCAGTATCGATTAAAAACGAACCTCTTCTAAACTTTACTTCAACAGTATCTGGCGATTTAATGGAAAGAATTTCCCCAATTTCATCAATTGCCACTAGATCAGGTGGTCTTAACATCGGCATATTATCTGAAGTCTTCAAGTAAGAGACTGGTGCAATCAACTTAACTTTATCGTTGATCTCAAATTTCATTTATAAATTAAATACATTAAAGAGTAGTATAAGCATAAAGTTAGAGAAAATATCAACGAAATGCACTGATTCATTCTAGAATCCTAGAATTGACTTTTTTACAAATTAATGAATCAGAAATTTAAAACATTAATTTTATGGGCTTTACCTATACTTTTAGTAATAGCGCTTTCCTACCAATTTTTATCTTCAAGCAATGTTGATTCACTTAAATCTAATGGGACTACTGTTGCTCCAAGAAATTCAGCGGTAGCAAGAGTTAGTTACGGCAGATTTTTAGATTACATTAATTCAGGAAGGGTTACATCTGTTGATATTTTTGAGGGAGGCAGAAATGCAGTTATAGAGACGATAGATTCGGATTTAGATAATAAAGTTCAAAGGTTACGTGTAGATCTTCCAGGCTTAACACCAGAACTCATAAATATTTTAAAAAATGAGGGAATCAGTTTTGATGTTCATCCAATAAAAACAGCTCCTCCCGCATTAGGAATTTTAGGTAATTTACTTTTCCCAGCTATCTTAATTGGAGGTTTAATTTTGTTAGCTAGGAGGTCGAATGGCATGCCTGGAGGTCCTGGCCAAGCAATGCAGTTTGGAAAAACAAAGGCAAGATTCGCAATGGAAGCTGAAACAGGAGTTGTATTCGATGATGTTGCAGGTGTTAATGAAGCTAAACAGGATTTGCAAGAAGTTGTCACTTTTCTGAAAAAACCAGAAAAATTTACTTCTGTAGGTGCAAGGATTCCCAAAGGTGTTCTATTGGTAGGACCTCCTGGTACTGGTAAAACCCTTTTAGCTAAAGCAATTGCAGGAGAAGCTGGTGTGCCATTTTTCTCATTATCAGGTTCTGAATTTGTTGAAATGTTTGTCGGTGTTGGTGCTAGCAGAGTTAGAGATCTTTTCAAAAGAGCCAAAGAAAATAGTCCTTGTTTAATTTTTATTGATGAAATCGATGCTGTCGGAAGACAAAGAGGTGCAGGTATTGGTGGAGGTAATGATGAAAGAGAACAAACTCTCAACCAGTTACTTACTGAAATGGATGGATTTGAAGGTAACAGCGGCATAATAATAATTGCAGCTACAAACAGACCTGATGTTTTAGACTCAGCTTTAATGAGACCTGGTAGATTTGATAGACAGGTGACTGTAGACGCACCTGATATCAAGGGCAGACTATCAATATTGGAAGTTCATGCTAGAAATAAGAAACTTCAAGAGGATTTAACACTTGAAAGCATTGCGAGAAGAACACCAGGTTTTACTGGAGCAGATTTAGCAAATTTATTAAATGAGGCTGCCATATTAACAGCTAGGAGAAGAAAAGATTCTATCAGTATTTCAGAAATCGATGATTCTGTAGATAGGATTGTCGCAGGAATGGAAGGTTCTCCATTAACGGATGGTAGAAGCAAGAGATTAATTGCCTATCATGAAGTTGGCCATGCTCTCATAGGTTCACTTGTTAAAGCCCATGATCCTGTTCAAAAAGTGACCGTCATTCCAAGAGGTCAAGCTAAAGGATTAACTTGGTTTACCCCAGACGATGAACAAACCCTCGTTAGCAGGGCTCAATTAAAAGCGAGGATAATGGGCGCTTTAGGAGGAAGAGCTGCTGAAGATGTAGTTTTTGGAGAGGGTGAGATTACGACAGGAGCGGGAGGTGATTTTCAACAAGTTGCTTCAATGGCTCGCCAAATGGTTACTAGATTTGGAATGAGTAATTTAGGTCCGATAGCTTTAGAAAGCGGTAATCAAGAAGTATTTATTGGTAGAGATTTAATGACTAGAAGTGAAGTTTCTGATTCAATCTCTAAACAAATAGATGAAAGTGTAAGAGTGATGGTCAAGGAATGTTATAAAGAAACTTACGATATAGTAAGCAAAAATAGAGAAGCTATGGATAAAATAGTTGATCTATTAATCGAAAAAGAAACATTAGATGGTGATGAATTTGTAGGTATTCTTTCCAAATTCACCAAAATTCCTGAGAAAGAGAGAACACCTCAATTATTAAGCTAAACTTTTATTGGTTTCTTATCTAACACCTGATCAATTAAACCGTACTCAACTGCTTCGTTTGGGGACATATAAAAATCTCTATCAGTATCTTCTTTGATAGTTTCATAATCCTTTCCAGTTCTTTCTGATAATTCAGTATTAAGTCTTTCTTTTAAGAACAAAATTTCATCTGCTTGAATTCTTATATCACTGGCTTGTCCTCTAGCACCTCCAAGTGGTTGATGAATCATTATTCTTGAATGTCTAAGGCTGCTTCTTTTACCTTTAGTACCTGCCGCAAGCAGAAATGCCCCCATACTAGCTGCTAAGCCAACACAAACTGTATTTATGTCAGGCTTTACATGCTGCATTGTGTCAAAGATACCCAATCCGTCATATACAGATCCGCCAGGTGAATTTATATACATATAAATGTCCTTATCTGGATCCTCTGCCTCGAGGAACAATAATTGAGCAACAATTCTATTAGCAGTTTCACTAGTAACTTGTTCTCCCAAAAAGATTATTCTCTCTCTTAATAGTCTCGAATAAATATCAAAGACTCTTTCACTACCGCCTGATTCTTCTAAAACTAAAGGGATCATAATAATATTTATCTGTTTATTAGATATTAACGATATTGAGTCAACATACGCTAACCTTATTAAGGTTTACATATAAAAAATTGAAAGAAAAATTGACTGTTTCAGATAGCAAAAAGTTATTTCATGAAAAATTTCCTTACGTCATTCCAGGTTTATATAAAAGAATAGTTGATGAAATGCTTGTCGAACTTAATCTTTTAAACCACCAAAATGAATTTACACAAGATCATATGTTTTGTGTCGGTCTAACCGAAACGTTCAAAGAATTAATGAAAGGATATCAACCTGAAAAACACTTGGATCTACTTTTTGAATCCTTATGCAGTTCTACAAATTTTGAGGCGAAAGAAATTAATGAAATATCTAAAAAATCTCAAAAAGAATTCAAGGATAAAACATCTAAAGATATTTTAAAATTATTAATAGAAAAAAGTAATTCTAAACTTTATCCTTCAAGGATTTTGAACTTAGGAATATATATATTAATTTCAAACTCCAAAGATTTCAAAGAGAAAAATGAATCAGATAAAAATAAGATGACCTCTGATATTTTTGAGAAGTTAAGCTTATCTGCTAATAAAGCAGAAAAAGATATAGGAATCTATAAAAGCAGCATATCAAAAATGGAACAAGCAAAAGAATTAATTGAAGAGCTCAGGGTTAAGGATAAGAAAAAAGAGCAATAATAATAATATCTATTTTTTTAATCTTTTTTTATCTTTCCAAGAGACATAAGATATATAAATTACAGCTAATGTTATGAATATCAGTAAAACAAATGATGTTAAGATAAGAAATTTACTTAAATAAACTTCATAAGTTAAAAATGAAATCATATGTCAATGGATCCGTCCCCATTTCTTCCCCAAACAACCATGGCAATTGAAAAAGTAAAAATAGCAGCCAATGCTGCCCAGCCTATTTGAAAGATCATTAGAATTTTATCGTTTTTATCAATATAACAGAACTTCAAAATTTTTTAATCATTTTAAAGCTAAAGTTAATTTCTCAGAAACAAAATTTTCTCAATAGAATAGCTATAAAATTAAATTGGGAAGGTTAGTTTTAAATCACAGCACAAATATAGAGGGTTTAATACCAATACTACAAAAGTTAGCTTTAAATATTAATATCAAGAGTATAACTCCTGCTGCTATATCGAGAGTAAGAGGAAGATCTTCTAGTTTGATAATAAGATTATCGGTAAAAACTATTAGTGGATATAAAGCTATCGCAAGAAAGGGTAAAACAGCTCAAGAAGTTTTTATTTCAACAGACTTAAGTAAAGATGAATTAAAAGAGATTATAGAAATATATAATAAAAAGTAATTAAATAAAAAATAGTTTAAATAAACTGATAATAAATGAAAATAGCTTTAAATTTACTTTTATTTTTAATTCCTTCAATAGTAATAGGGGAAAAATCATTTGCGCTTACTGACTATAAAATTAAACAAATTTGTACAAAGGAGAAAAAAAAGTCAGTTTGCGTCAAAAATTTAAAAGAGAAAAGATCTAAATTGCAAGAAGGAGATTTAATAGAAATTCCAGTAATACCTTATAAGAGGTAATTAGAATTTAAATTTCAAATTCTGATTTAAAGTTATTAAAAGCTTTATTATAATTTTGCAGAAAATCTTCTGAATTATCATTAAATCCAAGATTTTCGTAATCTTGTTTTAAATCATCATATAAATAGACAACTTTATTGAATGCGCTCATATATTCTTTTTGTATATCTTCATCATTAATATCATAGATTTTGGCCAAAACTAGTTCAACATTTTTTTTTGATGAATATATTTTCTTCTCGAATTCCTTATTTAACTTCCTTCTTTTTTTTGCCATCAATAAATTTCCTTAAATACAAATTTACAATACTCAAATTCATAGATAAATTAAATTAAAACTTATAAAATAAAAATATAGTTTCCAAATCAAAATAAAACCTATATATTCAAATTAAATTATTCGATGATATGAATAATAAAAAAAAGGGTAATTACAAAAATGAAAAAATCCAAAATTTCGCAGTCAAGAAAATGAATAATTCTGAGGACACTAAGAAGAAAAAAGATAAAGAACTTCCATGGTGGATTGAATTATTATTTGTTCAAATAGGATTGCCAGATAGATTACTAATAAAAATATTAAAAGCTAAAAAGAAATCTAAAGAATTAATAAAAAATGAAAAAAAATCATTGATAATATTTTTATTCGCGATTGCTTCATTGACTTATTTTTATCCCGTTATTAAGCATTCCAAAAATAAATTAGATTGTGAAGCAATTGCAAAAGACTACATCATGAAAAATAAAAATATATTAGGAATCAATAAGAAAGAATTAAAAATGTTATCCACAAATTTTTGTTATGGTGGAGAAGAAATATATGAAATTGAAAATAGAAAAAATTAAAAATTTAATCCAATGACTGACATAAAACAAAAGAAAGACAACGTAAAAATGCATTTAAAGGATTTAAGACAAAACTTAAAGAAAATGCATTTAGCAGTTACAGAAGAATTAATATTACCTAATCCAGATGAAGTAAAAAAATTAATGAATAAAATGGATCAACTATTAAAATTGATAGAATCAAAATAAACTATAATTTAATATCATTAATCTCATAAGAACAAAAAATGAAAAAAATAAATAGATTTTTACAGATACTATTAAGTTTAATTTTATTAACTTCATGTAGAACATCAACTAATAATGAGACCCCCACAATTAATTCAGAAGTAAATCTTAAAGAGAATATTAATTCAGAAAAAAAGAGACAAGAAATAAAGTTTTCATGTGGAGAAGATGGTATATCAGAATATTTGAAAGATGGCTGGGTTATCTTAAAAGAAGAATCTCAAGAAAAAATTTGCACATGGAAATCTGTTCCTGCCACAAAAAATTGTGATATGGAAAAAGATAAAGGGTGTAAAATTACGAAACCAGATAAAATAGGTGAAGAAAAAATTTATTTATTAGAAAAAGAACTTTAGATTTATGACTTCAAAATCAGAACATTTAGTAGATTTGATTTTCAATAAATTAAAAAAATATAAGTCTAAGGAAATTTTTCTAGAAAAAGATGATTTGAAGAAATTTATATTTTCACTATTTAATGAGAACTGAATTAACAAGGATTTGTTTTGTTATCATAAAACATATATTATTCAATGAATATGTATAACTTTTCTTTTTTAACTATTACACTAATATTTATTTTTATTATAAGTCTTTATTTTTTATATAAGGTTACTTCTAAAGCAAAAAATTAAAAATATTTGTTAGTAATAACTTTAAATAATTGGATCTTCCCTAAGAAGTAAAACTGTATGTTTATTTAAACCGTCGTTGATCCATTCCTTATATTCATCTAAAACGCATTTTTTATCCAAAGTATCTAAAAGTTTAATTCTTTTTTTTGCATTATCTAGAGCCATTTTAATACAAACTTGATAATCGTTGGAATTTTCTTGCATAGGGTTTTTTCAAATTTTATAAAAAAAAATAACCTTATCTGTATTAAAAATAACAATAATTACCTTTAATTAGATAAGAGTATCAAGCAATACGGAACAATTTTATTTATATTTGTGATAATAATATTTTTGAATAAGCCATGTCATACGAAGCTGGTAGCAAAGAGTGTAGACATTTGATTGAAGCTAAAGAAAGTCTTCTTTCAGCAATGGATGCTTTAAGTAACATTAATTCAACTGATCTATTACAAATCCAAATTAAAGAAATCTATAATAAGTTAGAAAAAATGCATGATAATCGCAAAAAAATAGAATCAACTTCTAATTACTTATAAAATTTACAAGTGGGATATATTCTTCAAAATTGATTTTTAATTTTTTTATTCCTTTATCCGATAACAGGTTGAGTAAAGCATCTAATTGAGCATGTACTTCTTTGGCTTCATTTGGATCTGGTAATAAGTCGTCTTTTATAAGCATTTGATGCATTTCTCTAAGCTCTAACCTAATATATCTTAGGTGTGAACTTACTTCCTCTCTCTTAGTTGCACTCATATCTGCTTTCTATTAACTGTATTATACATTACTGTGTTTTTACGATTTCTTTTTATATTTGACTAAATTATAAATTATCAAATATTCAAAAAATATTAAAGCGTTTTTTTAGAAGTAATGTATTAAAGTATTTCTTATGAAAAAGAAAAAATCTAAAAAATCCCAAACAAAGTCAAATAAAAATAATCAAGAATTAGGTCAAACAAAAAATTCTGCAAAATTAGTTCTTTTTGTATTTGGAATAGGTCCGATTATCGGCATAATAATATTTTTATATAGCAAGGGATTTTTTAATTCGCCAAATATATAATTCTTGAGCAATAAATTTTCAACTTAAATGATTAATTTCAAGAAAATATAATTATTGGAATTTCTTTAATGAAAATACTCTAAATTCGGCCATTTTTCTGGCATTTTCTGGATTAGAAACTAAAAAGGGATGGTCAGCTAAAAGTTCAAATACTTTATCTATCTTTAGTGGGATATCATCACAATCAATATTTTTCCATTCTTCGTCAAATGACATGGCAAAGCTATCGGCATTGTCATAAAGTTTATCTTTCATAGGATTTTAAATTTTAAATAAATAGATCTCAATGTTTTAGATTAATCTAAAATGTAAATAAGAGAAAGTATATAATCGACCTCATCTGCATTAAAGAAATTACTTTCTATGAAAGATTTCTAAATTATACTTTCTTTCATTACTTAACTCAACATTTAATATCATCAAAAAACTATCTAATTTGACAGAAGTGTTACAATAACGGCATATGTAAAATTTCATGGAAAATAAGGTTAAAAGGATAGGATATCTTCCCAGAAAAAGGGTACTAGAAATAATTGATGAAATATCGAAAAGCGAATCTATAAGTAGATCTAAAGTAGTTGGGATTTTAGTTGAGGAAGCTTTAGATGCAAGAGGAATCGCAAATTTTGGATATGGCAATATAAGTAAATCTAATTTATACAAATCAGATAATTACAAAAATGATCCCATAGAGAAAGTAAATTTAAAAGATCCTGAAGATGAATTTGTTGATGATAGTGGTTACACAGTTTCTTCTTATAAAAAATTAGATCGCTCAATATCTTCTGAAGATATCGAATTAGCAAATAAAATAAATATCCTTAAAGAATCTGGTTTAATTTAATTTCTTTTTATCAATTTTTTTTATTTAATGCATAAAATTTAATCATGGCTTATTCTAAGTCAAGAATATATTCTTTTTACATTATTCGAATATAAAATCATTTCTAATATTAATTTTGTAATTAAACAATGAAAGATATTAAATGTCCTTCATGCGGGAAAACATTCCGAATTGACCCTAGCAGCTTTGAAGAAATACTTCATCAAATAAAAGATGAGGAATTTAATAAGCAAATAGAAGAAAGACTGCTTTTAGCTGAAGAAGATAATAAAAAAGCTTTGGAAATTTTAAAAAGAGAATTAAAAATACAGTTTATACAGGAAAGCAGAATTAAAGATACTGAGATCCATGCTCTTGAATCGAAATTAAGTATCGCCGAAGAAAAGAAAACGAATTCACTAAATGATTTAAAAAATCAAGCAACAAATAAAATTAATTCACTGAATAATGAATTAAATAAATTAAAAGATGAAATTAAAAACCAGTCTTTAATTTCAGAATTATCTTTAAAAAATAAAGTCAATGAAGCTGTCACCGAGTTAGAAAAAGAAAACTCATCACTTATTAATTCCATTGAAAAGATGAAGCTTGAACAATCAATCAATGAAAAATTAATCGAAGAAAAATATAAAAGCAAAATTAGTGAAAGGGACTTGACTATTCAAGAGCTAAGAGAAATGAAATCTAAATTATCTACAAAGATGGTTGGTGAAAGCTTAGAAATCCACTGCGAAACACAATTTAATCTTAATCGCGCTACTGCTTTTAAAAACTCATATTTCGAGAAGGATAATGATGCGACTTCTGGAAGTAAAGGTGACTATATATTTAGAGAATTTGATGAAAATAAAACTGAAATAGTCTCAATAATGTTTGAGATGAAGAATGAAAGTTTTAATGGTACTAATAAAAGAAAAAACGAAGAATTTTTAAAAGAATTAGATAAAGATAGAAGACAAAAATCTTGTGAATACGCAGTACTCGTATCACTTCTAGAACCAGGCAGCGAATTATACAATTCAGGCATAGTAGATGTCTCACATAGATTTCCAAAAATGTATGTCATAAGACCGCAGTTTTTCTTGCCGATTATTTCACTTCTAAGAAATGCATCTATGGAAACTTTAAAATATAAATCACAAATTGATTTAATGAAACGTGAAAATTATGACATAACTAATTTTGAAAGTACTCTTGAGCAATTTAAAAATGCAGTTGGCAAAAATGTTTCACTGGCACAAGATAGATTTAATGATGCCATTTCAGAAATTAATAAATCAATCACCCATCTACAAAAAACTAAGGAAGCTTTAATTCTCTCGAAAAAACACCTTTTATCTGCTGACAGCAAATCTCAAGATTTAACAGTGAAGAAATTAACTAGAAATAACCCAACTATGAAAAAAAAGTTTGATGATTTAAATAATTTAGATGATGAAGTAGCTTAGTTTAAAAATAATATTGAAATTAATATTAGTTAAAATAAAGTGATTTAATAATTTATAAATATATTATTAATAGTAAATTTATCGTTAGAGAATAATGTCAATCAACACACCAATTTTCACTATTGCCAAAGATCTTAATGTCGAAAGTAATAGAGTACTTTTGGCCTGTAAGAGACTTGGAATTAATGCAAAAGGTGCTGCAAAAAGATTAAATAAAGAAGAATTAGAAAAAATTAAAAATTATTTTGAAAAGGGGAAAAATGTATCAGATGAAATAGTAAATATAAATAAAAATAAAGTCAAAGTAAAAAGGAATTCTAAAAAAATTGAAGAAAAAATACAGCTAAATTATTTCCCAAACAGACTTATTCGCAAATCTTAAAAAAAAATTATTTTTTTAACTCCTCAAAAAAATAACCCACAGTAGAAAAATAAAATAATTTATCATAAGTAAAAATACCCAAAATGAGCATAAGCAAAATTTTAAATTCCCTAGAGAATTCTTGGGAAAGAAATGATATTCTCTTAAAAATAAAGAATGGTTTAGGTACAGATGAAATAGTTAATGAATTTCTTTCAAACCACGAAGTTCAAATTAAAGAATTAAATAATATATTAAAACCAGAAGATATTGATTTATTAAATCAAGTAGAAAAACTATCAAATTGCGAAGCTAAATTATTAAATAGAATTTATAATTTAGATTATTTAAAAAATGAAGATCATGAATATAAAGTCAATCAGAAAAAAATTTCTCTATCGACTAAAGGTCCGACTAACAGAATCAGTTTATTTATGACTAACTGGAGCAATAAATTTGTAATTATTGCTTTACTTACAATTTCAGCTATAGCTTTGACAAAACAGGCTTGGGCATAATTAGCTAAATTAATTTCATTGTAAGAAATGTAGTTTTGAGAACTAAAGAAGAAGATTTAATTAAATATATTGATGGGAACCTCTATTGTGAGCCTGCTGATATATGGATTGACCCAAGTAAGCCAGTAAAAAGAGCATTAATAACCCATGCTCATTTTGATCACTTTACATTTGGCTGTGAAGAATATTTTTCTACTAAAGAGACCGCAATAATTATTAAAGAAAGAGTCGGAGATAATATCAAAATTAAGACTTTTGAATATGGAGAAGAATTCAAGATAAATGGCATCAATGTTTCTTTTCATCCATCTGGTCACATCCTTGGATCCAGTCAAATAAGGTTTATTTTTGCTGAAGAAAAATGGCTAATTTCAGGTGATTTTAAGCTTCAAAAAGATGAGACTTGCAAACAATATGAAATAGTAAAAACTGATTATTTAATAAGCGAATGTACTTTTGGTTTACCAATATTCAAGTGGGATGAGACTAATAAAATAGCAAATGATATTTCAAAATGGATAACAAATTCTCCTGAGAAAACTTCTTTACTTTTCTGTTATTCACTTGGAAAAGCTCAGAGATTGTTAAATGAAATTAGTAAAACAAATTTTAAAGGTAATATTTATTCCCATAGCAGTATTTATAAAATGAACAATTGTTATAAGGAACTTGGAATTGATATTAAAGATACTATAAAAATCGAAAATAAAAAAAATATAGATGAACTTAAAGGTAATCTAATATTATTACCACCATCTTTAAGTAAGGGTTCTTATTTAAAAAATTTCAAACATATTCAAACAGCTTTTGCGAGTGGATGGATGTCAATAAGAGCTCTAAGAAAAAGATCAGGATATGACAAAGGATTTGTAATCTCTGATCATGCGGATTGGGATGGAATTCTGGAATTAATAAAAAAATCTGAAGCAAAAAATTTATTTTTTCATCATGGCGATAGTGAAGCCTTAAGTAAATATTTAGTAGAACAGGAATCGATAAATGTTCTTTTCTTAGGTAAATAAATATGAGCTTAAAAAAATTTTCAGATTTATTTAACGATCTAGATTCAATTAATAGTACAAATAATAAAATTGATGTTTTAAAAAAATATTTTCTATCAAATGAACCAATAGATAATTCATGGGCAATATATTTACTAACTGGAAAAAGTAATAAGAGATTTATTAGTGGAAGATATTTAAAAAATCTTTTTTCTCAAATATACGAATATCCTCAGTGGTTAATTGATTCATGTTATTTAAAAGTTGGTGATTCTGCTGAGGTAATAACGTTATTACTTAAAAATAAAACTAATTCCAGAAATAAAAAATTATCAAATATAAGTCTCAATGAATTACTAAGCAAAATAATACCCGAATTGTCAAAACTTAATGAGGAGAAGAAAAATTATGAGATTAAAAATATTTGGGAAACATTACCTGAAGATAACCATTTAATTTTTAATAAAATTCTTACAGGAACCTTTAGAGTTGGAGTCTCTATCGGTTTAATAACAAAATCAATATCAAAACTAATTAATATTGATGAAGAAATTATTTCTCATAGGTTGATGGGTAATTTCAATCCTTCAATTGATTCATATAAATTTTTAATTAATAGGAATATCAATCTAGAAGAATTAAATTCCAAACCATTTCCATTTCTTCTAGCAAATACCTTTGAAGATAAAATCTTCAAGGTTGCAATAAATGATTTTCAATTTGAATGGAAATATGACGGTATCAGGATTCAATTAATTAAAAGATCAGGGAATGTTTCGTTGTGGACCAGAGGGCAAGAATTAGTAAATGAATCTTTCCCAGAATTAGTAGAGAAGATGTTATGTATAAAAGATGAATTTGTTCTTGATGGGGAATTATTAGTTTGGAATTTTAAAGAACAAATTGCCTTAGATTTTCCTTTTCTTCAAAAAAGATTAAATAGAAAATCTCCTACTAGTTCAATCCAAATAAAATATCCAATTATTTTTATTGCTTATGATTTTTTAGAAATTAATAATAGAGATATAAGAGAAGTTAAATTAGAAAATAGAAGAATTGAATTAGAAAAATATTTTTCAAAATGGCAAAATAAAGCTGAAAATAATATCAATACTATTTTCAGAATAAGCGATTTAATCTATCCTAAAGATTGGTCTGATGCTTTATCTTTTAAAGAAAAATCTCGAGAAAATAATACTGAAGGATTAATAATTAAGAACAAAAGGTCTCCCTACACCTCTGGGAGAAAAAAAGGTATTTGGTGGAAATATAAAGTTGATCCTATGCAATTAGATGCTGTACTAATTTATGCTAAGGGTGGAAGCGGTAGAAGAGCTGGTCTTTATACAGATTACAGTTTTGCATTATGGAAAGACCAAGAATTAATTAAATTTGCAAGTGCATATTCTGGTTTAACAAATATTGAGATTAAAGAGCTAGATAAATGGATAAGGAAAAATACAATTGAAAAATTTGGCCCTGTTCGATCATTGAAACCAGAAATGGTATTCGAAATATCTTTTGAGAAAATACAAATTTCAAAACGTCATAAGTCAGGTATCGCAGTAAGATTTCCAAGAATAACAAAATGGAGAAAAGATAAACAAATAAATGATGCAGATAGCCTAGAGAATGCTTATAAACTTTTGAAAAAAATATCATGAAAAATATTACTCAAAATAGTAAGCAAAAAAATTTAATTTCTAAAATTAAACAGTTTTTCTTCACAAATAGATGGGAGCCATTACCCTATCAGATTAAATCTTGGGAAGCGTTTTTAAATGGGAAGAATGGAATAATACAAGTTCCTACCGGGTGCGGTAAAACTTATGCTGCATTAATGGGACCTCTAGCACAGATAGAAAATCCCAAAAATAATAAAAGTGTGAATATATTACTAATAACGCCTTTAAAAGCTCTAAGTAATGATTTAAAAAATTCTATACAACTAGCAGCTTTACATTTTAATAAAGATATCACTGTTGAAATTAGGAATGGTGATACCACCCCATATCAAAAGAAAAAGCAATTAGCTAAACCTCCTAATATTCTTATCACCACTCCAGAGTCTCTATCTCTTTTACTTTCTAATAAAGAATCCAATAATCTGTTTAAGGAGTTGTCATCAATAATTATTGATGAATGGCATGAATTGATGGGTAGTAAAAGAGGTAACCAATGCGAATTATCTTTAAGTTGGCTAAGAGGTAATATAAAAAATTTACAAATTTGGGCAATGTCTGCAACCATAGGAAATATTGAAGAAGCAGCAAGAGCTGTAGTTGGTATGAGCGCTATTAAGCCCAAAATAATAAGTACAAATATTCAAAAAGAGATCGAAATTTTAAGTGTATTACCCGAGGAGGAAACGACCTTTCCATGGAGTGGGCATCTTGGAATTAGAAGTCATTCTTCACTTTTGAAAATCCTAGATAAAAATAAAAGCACTTTATTATTCACTAATACAAGAAATCAATCTGAAAGATGGTATCAATGTCTTAAATTTTTTCTCCCAGAGATGGAAGACAAAATCGCACTTCATCACGGCTCCCTCGATAAAGAAGATAGAAAAAGAGTTGAAAAAGGGGTTAAAGACGGATTAATAAAATGGGTAGTCTGCACCAGCTCATTAGATTTGGGCGTTGACTTCCAACCTGTAGATCAAATAGTTCAAATTGGTAGTGCAAAGAATCTAGCAAGACTTATCCAAAGAGCAGGAAGAAGTGCTCATAGACCAGGTGGAAAATCAAAAATAATTTTTATGCCTACTAATTCGTTGGAGTTATTAGAGATTAGTGCAATGAGAAGAATAATAAAAAGTGGTATATCTGAAGAAATTAGACTTCCTGAATTATCTTATGATGTACTTCTCCAACATCTAATAAGTTTGGCATGCGGAAATGGCTTTGATCCGACAATTGAAAAAGAAAGAATTAAAAATTGCTGGAGTTACAGAAACTTAACAGATCAAGATTGGAATTGGTGTCTTGACTTTTTAGAATATGGAGGAAAATGTCTTAAAGCATACCCAAAATATAAAAAGATAGTTAAAGAAGAATCACAAAATAATAATGAAAAATTTAAATATTTTGTTAAGGACAAATCTTTGATAAGAATGCATAAGTTCAATATTGGGACAATTACAAGTGACAAATTTGTGAATGTTAAATATATGAAAGGTAAATCCCTAGGTAATTTAGAAGAGAATTTTGCTTCAAAATTAAATCTTGGAGATACCTTTTACTTTGCCGGTAAAATGCTTCAATTTGTAAGAATCAGAGATATGACTTTATACGTTAAAAAATCTACAAAAAAAAGTTCTCTAATTCCTGCATGGGTTGGGGGTCAAATGGCAATTTCTGATCTACTTTGTGAAAGTTTGAGAAGAGAAATAGATATATGCAATGAATTAGATAATTTTGATTACTTAAATCCTGAACTAAATTCATTGCGCCCAATATTAGAGAAACAAAAGGTTCTTTCAAATATTCCAAAGAAAGATGAATTCCTTATAGAAATATATAAAACCAAGGATTTTTCAAATCTTTTTGTTTTTACGCTTGATGGCAAATTTGTAAATGAAGGAATTGCATTTCTATGGGCTTTAAGATTTACAAAATTAAAACAATCTACATTTAGTATTACTTCTAATGACTTTGGATTTGGCTTAACCACTTCAGAAGATTATGATTTTTCCATAATAAAAAAAGAAGCTAATTATTTTTTTGATAATAAAAGATTGGAAGAGGATCTAGAAAATGCAATTAATTTTTCAGAATTAACAAAACGTAGATTTAAAAATATTGCCCAAATAAGTGGACTAGTAAATCAAAATAATCCAACCAAAACAAAAACTTCTTCTCAACTTCAAATAAGTTCAAGTCTTTTCTACGATGTCTTTACTAAATATGAAGAAGGCCATCTTTTGATAAAACAATCGCATCAAGAAGTAAAAGAGTATCAATTAGAAAACAAAAGAATATCTAGATCACTAGAAAGATTAAAAAATTTAAAAATTCTAATCAACGAGATAAAAACTCCAACTCCTTTTGCCTTCCCTTTATTAGTTGAGAGACTCAAAAATACTTTAAGCAATGAATCCATAGAAAAAAGAGTAGAAAAACTTATAAAAATATATAGCGATTAAATGAAAAAAAGTTCTTTTAAATTTTATTGGGAAGATACATTATTAGAGATGCTTCCTTCAAGAGCATTATTTCTGCCTGAAACAAAAGAATTATTAATATGCGATATTCATCTTGGGAAAGCTGACTATTTTCAACAAAATGGTATTCCTCTCACTAATAAGTCAGATGAAAATAATTTTGCAAGAATTAAAACTATAGTAAAAAAGTATAGTCCTGAAAATTTATTAATTTTAGGAGATTTATTTCATAGTAAATATTCAATAAGTAAAGCTCTTCAAAAAAAAGTTGAAGATTTACCCGAAATATTAAAAACTAATATTGAACTTGTTCTAGGCAATCATGATGTAGGTTGTGATATCAAAAATATAAAAACTTTTGATGTAAAAAAAAATAAAAATATTATTTTTAGCCATGAGCCTTTTAATTTAACAAATAATAAAACTTTGAATATTTGTGGTCATTATCATCCAAAACTTTATTTAAAAAATAATGGAGACAAATTATCCTTCAGATGTTTTGCAATGGATATGCATAAAAATGTTTTATATCTGCCTGCATTTGGAGACTTAACAGGAGGATATCCCTGCAAAAAGTCATTTAAAAAATGGGCAATTGTTTCTGACGAAGAAATTATCGAAACATAATTCTTGAGTAAAAACATACTCAAGTGAATTAAATTTTATTGGTATGTACCAATATATACTTAAAAGTCGCGTTAAAATTATTAATCAATTAACCTAAATTTATTATTTATTTTCTTTTAAAGAAAAATTTTTAATAATTAAAAAGCTAATGGCCCTTTCTTTAGCAGAAATTTCACGTTATAAAAAAAATAAACACATTTTATAGAAATGAAAAAATTAATAATATTGATTTTATTACCATTTCTTATTCCATCTGAGACAAAAGCAAATGAGAATTTTTCCGTTGAAATAGAGGCTCTTACACTCGTAATGGAGCAGTATAAAAAAAATTCTGAATCCAAAATTGAATTAGATTTAAACAACAAAAAACCTAGTTATTTGGCTCTTAAACAAGACGAATGCAACGCAACAGTTAAAGTTACTGAAAAAACAGGACTAGAAATTGTTAATACTGAATTATTTGACGTAAATGTCTGTAAGAAAGAAATCTCTAAAGTTATTAATTAAATAAACAGAATATAAAAACTTAATTTTCATAAAAAGAGGTCTTTTACTTTAAGAAGGTAAGACCTCGAGACCTAACAGAAAACTTTGGAACGGGTTCTGCATACTTAATTAATAACTACAACTAAATTGCAGAGTTGTAACTAAAAGTACAAAAAATATAAAATATTTTTAATATTTATTTTTTCTTTGATAATGTTTGTGATTCTTCTCTAGACATTAGTGCTTCGATTTGAGCAAGAACTTTTTGAAGTTCATCCGTTTTTGTAAGAGATGCTTCTGCAACTTCTCTTAGTTTTTCTAACTGTTCTTTTGTTTTATCCATGATAAATAAATTAGAAATTAACCACTTTTAAAAATGGTTTTAATACAGATTTTTCACTCCCACACAGTTTCATATTCTCTCTTTTTTTTTATAAAGTCAAATAAATTTTCCTTTATTAAGGTTTTATTAGGACTTCCAATTAATTCTTTATTTATTATTGAAAGCATAAGATTACCGTAAAAAGAAATACTCGTAAATTATGAAGTAAATACAGGCAATCCTATTGTTGCAGTTGTTATTAGAGCTCCTGCAAAAATCAAGAAAGGTAGAAAAGGATAGTTTTTCAAAGATAAACTTACTAATTCGAGATAACTATATAGGTATTTATACTGTTTGTCTACCCCTAAGCTTTCTTAAAAAGTAAAAATTATTCTTTTAAAGGTAAAAATTATAAATTAACCAAATTTACCTGATATATATTCCTGAGTAGTTTTTTCTTTTGGAGAGTTAAAAATTTTCTTAGTAGAATCAAATTCGGCAAGATAGCCGACTTTCCCTCCATCACCATCTTCGTATTCAACTGCATTAAAGAAAGCAGTCATATCACTAACTCTTAATGCCTGCTGCATATTATGGGTAACGATTATTATTGTGTAATTCTTCTTAAGTTCGTGCATCGTCTCTTCTATTTTCAAAGTAGAGATTGGATCTAAAGCTGAGCATGGCTCATCCATGAGAATTATTTCAGGCTCAATTGCGATGGTTCGAGCAATACATAATCTCTGTTGTTGTCCACCAGATAAAGAGTAACCACTATCATTTAATTTATCCTTACATTCACTCCATACAGCAGCTTTTCTCAAGGAACTTTCCACTAATTGATCCATGTCACCAGTAAAGCCATTGATTCTTGCTCCGAATGCAATATTTTCGTAGATAGATTTTGGAAAAGGATTAGGTTGTTGAAAAACCATTCCGATTCTTCTTCTAACTTCAACTGGATCTACTCTTTTGTCATAGATATTAGTTCCATCAAAGAGGACTGTCCCTTTTAACGAACAATTAGGGATTAAATCGTTCATTCTATTCAAAGCTCTAAGAACGGTTGATTTACCACAACCAGAAGGGCCAATGAGTGAAGTTATATCTCCTGCTTTAAAATTTAAAAAAACATTTTTTACCGCTTCAAAAGTGCCATAACTAATAGAAACATCCTCAAGAGATAAAATGTTTTTCTTTTGCGACTTTTTAGTGTTTTTAATCATTTCATACCCTCTTAGTTTTCTCAGTAAAAGCGGCCAATATCCTTGAAAAAATATTAACTGTTAGTATTGATATCACAAGAATAAAGGAAGCCGCCCAGGCTAATTTATTCTGTGCATCGTATGGTTCTAGGGCAAAATTATATATCAAGACAGCTAATGAGCCCATCTCGTAAAACAAATCTTCAAAACCTACTATGTAGTAGTAAGAAAATAAAGCAGTAAATATCAAAGGTGCTGTTTCGCCTGCAGCCCTTGCGATTCCAAGCACAACCCCAGTAGCAATAGATCTAAATGCTGTGGGTAAAGTTATTTTTAATATTGTTGTATACATACTTGCTCCTATGCCTAGAGAAGCATACCTTAATTCATTTGGTACTAACTTTAAACCTTCATCAGTAGTTTTTATAACTGTAGGCAACATCAATATTGAAAGAGCCATACCTCCTGCTAAACCACTGTACATACTGCCAAATAAAATTTTTGTTGAAACGATTAAGGCATAAATAAATACACCGGCAATTATTGAAGGAACACCAGCTAAAACATTAACTCCGAATCTAATAAATTTTGAAAAAGGTCCTCCGTTTGAATATTCAGCTAGATATATACCACCGCCAACACCTACTGGTATGGAAATAATTGAAGCAATAGTTGTAATTACTAGTGTCCCAATTAATGCAGGATTAATTCCTCCCGCATCTAAATCATCTCCAGGAGGATTTGGTTCTAAAGTAAATAATTCTGGTGTGATTTGAGCTCCCCCTTTAATAAGAATATATGTAACCACAAAAATCAAAGGAAGAATTGCAATGAGTGCACAAAAAACTGATAAAGAAGTAAAGAATTTATCTCCTACATTTCGTGATAGTTTTTTCTGGTAATAAAGAGAATTCATAATCATCTAATATTTGAGACTAAATTTCTTAACTAGCCATTGAGCAAAGATATTAACCACTAAAGATAGGATCATTAGTACAAAAGCCGCATAAAAAAGTGATGAGACCTGACTTCCATCGGCTTCACCAAACTGGTTTGCAAGCATAGAAGAGATGGTATATCCAGGAGATAATAGTGACCAACTAAATGCATTAGAATTTCCAATAATCATCGTTACAGCCATGGTTTCACCCATTGCCCTGCCTAACGCCAATAGAACTCCTGCCATAATTCCTGATAATGCCGCAGGCAAAATTACCGAAAATATAGTTTTCCATCTACTTGCACCAATTCCATAGGAAGCATTCCTAAGCTTTTTGGGAACTTGATTCAGACTATCTCTAGCTATCGAGGTCACTATTGGTAAAAGCATTACCACTAAAATTATTATCGCTAAAAGTGAATTCCGACCTGCAGGCTCCGAACTAAATAAAGGAAGCCAACCAAAGAATTTATGTAA
>CACBVE010000011.1 GCA_902542595.1 uncultured Prochlorococcus sp. | reverse complement strand
TGATGCTCAAATAGGTGACACAGTTGTTTTAGACGTTACTCCAGAAAAAGAAGATTTTGGGCGAATGGCAGCTTCAACAACAAAGCAAGTTTTAGCCCAAAAACTTAGAGATCAGCAAAGAAAAATGATCCAGGAAGAATTTGCAGACTTGGAAGATCCTGTTTTAACTGCAAGAGTTATAAGATTTGAAAGACAATCAGTCATAATGGGAGTTAGTTCTGGTATTGGTAGACCTGAAGTAGAGGCCGAACTTCCTAAGAGAGATCAATTACCAAATGATAATTACAGAGCAAATGCAACTTTCAAAGTATTTTTGAAAGAAGTTAGCGAAATAGCAAGAAAAGGACCACAACTTTTTGTAAGTAGAGCAAATGCTGGTTTAGTAGTATATTTATTTGAAAATGAAGTGCCGGAAATTCAAGAAGGAACTGTAAAAATTGTTGCTGTTTCAAGAGAAGCAAACCCTCCTTCAAGAGCTGTTGGGCCAAGAACTAAAGTAGCTGTTGATAGTGTTGAACAAGAAGTCGACCCTGTCGGTGCCTGTATTGGAGCTAGAGGTGCAAGAATTCAACAAGTGGTTAACGAATTAAGAGGAGAAAAAATTGATGTTATTAAATGGTCATCTGATCCAATACAGTACATCTTAAACTCTTTAAGTCCTGCGAAAGTCGATCAAGTTAGACTTGTTGACCCAGAAGGACAGCATGCTCACGTATTAGTTCCTCCTGATCAATTGAGTCTCGCAATTGGTAGAGAAGGTCAAAATGTAAGACTTGCCGCAAGATTAACTGGTTGGAAAATTGATGTTAAAAACTCTCATGAATATGATCAGGAAGCAGAAGATGCTGCAGTCTCTGAATTAATAATTCAAAGAGAAGAAGAAGAAAATCTCCAGCGAGAAGCTGAGTTAAGATTAGAAGCAGAACAAGCTGAGCGTGCAGCAGAAGATGCAAGATTAAGAGAACTTTATCCTTTACCTGAAGATGATCAAGAATATGGAGAGGAACAATATGAAGGAGAAGTCTTATCAGATAATACTCAAATAGAGAATCTTCAAAATAGTGAAATATCCGCTAAAGAGGAGAGAAAGCGTTGACAAAACAAGCCCCTGTTTTGCGTTTATGCATTTCATGCAGAAAAACATATGACAGAAAACACCTTTTAAAGATTACAAAAGATCATAAGCAAGGCATTGTGTTTCAAAACGGAATGGGGCGATCAGCATACATTTGCAAGTCAAAAAAATGTTACTCAGATTCCAAAATTAAAAAAAAGCTTCAAAAAGCCTTAAAAACATTTTTAAAACCTGAATTTATTGATATTTTTGAAAAAGAAATTACAAGCTTCAATGACTATCCCAATAAGGGAATATAATTAAATTAAATCCTCTTTAAATTTTAAAAGAGTTCAAATCAGATTAAATGACTATCAGCGATAAAATCAGAATTTACGAACTTTCCAGAGACTTAAATCTGGAAAATAAAGATATATTGGATGCCGCTCAAAAACTTTCAATTTCAGTAAAAAGTCATAGCAGTTCTATTAGTGCTGATGATGCAAAAAAAATTAAAAATCTTATTTCGAAAAATAATTCTGACAAAAAAATACTTTCCATTAATAAACCCTCATTAAAAAAAGATAATCACAAACAAAACAAAGAAGATAAATATCCAGTTATTTCTTCTTTAAAGGAAAAACCTGCTAAAGATAATACAAACAAAAAGCCATTATTAATTAAACCCCTTAATAAACCTGAGAATCTAAAAATAATTACTAATCAACCAAAAAATCCTAATAAACCTAACATTATCAACAGTTCAAATTCTCAAGCAAATCAAAATTTTAAAAGTAAACCTTCTCAAAATTTCAACCAAAATAAAAAAAATTTCCAGAGCAGTACAACACCATCTATCAAAAGTCCTTTAAAACCTCCTATTCAACTTATTGCAAAACCAAAAAATAATAATAACAATGTTAAGCCTGTTGAGTCCTACAAGAATATCCAAAATTCAGGGGATAGAAGAAAACTAACAAACAAAACTGATCAAGATCCTAATAAGCCTAAAACAAAAAGTTTCAATAATAAAAAGAATACTCCTGAGCTAGTTGGAGCTCCTATTAGAAGAGAAGATCCTAATAAGCAGAATAAAAATAATAGGCAAAACATTCCTTTTAAACAAACTATCTCCAACAGACCAGGTATGCCAAATAGGCCTGGATCAAGAAACAGACCATCGAATCAAGGTAGACCTGGCTCATTTAATAAAAATGATGCTCCCAATAGACCTGGTATGCCGAATAGGCCTGGATTAAGAAACAGATCATCAATTCAAGGTGGGCCTGCCTCATTTAATAGACAAGTAACTTCCAATAGAAATGGTGCTCCTATCAGGCAAGGCATGCCCAATAATTCTAGCTCTAAGTTTGATAAACAAAATTCGAGTGGGATTAGAAAACCAGTATCGCCTAATGAGCTTTTGCAACTTCAAAAAACTAATAAATCTGATAAAAGCAAACCAGGCACAAAAAATAGTGACAACAAAAATATTGAGTCACCTAAGCAGAAGATGAAGGCTCCAACTAGTCGTCTAAATGCTACCCCAAGTTCAAAAAAACCACCTCATAGAACATTCTCAAATAATTCAAAAAAACCAGCAAGGGCCGATTGGGACGATAGCGCAAAATTAGATGCATTAAGAAATAAAAATCCCAACAAACAAAGACAGAAAGTTCATATTATCGGGGAGAATGATGATTCATTAACGTCTGAAACTAGTGGATACTCAGGAGAGAAAATTTCAATATTATCTGCAAGTTTAGCCCGTCCAAAGAAAGAAAAATCGGATGAGACTAAATCTCCAAAATCTATTAAACAATTTAAAAAGAAGAAAAAAGAAACAACAAGACAAAGACAAAAAAGAAGAGCTTTAGAATTAAAGGCAGCTAAAGAGGCTAAACAAGTGAGGCCTGAAATGATAATAGTTCCTGAAGATAATCTAACAGTTCAAGAATTAGCTGATAAATTAAGTCTTGAAAGTTCTGAAATAATCAAATCTCTTTTCTTTAAAGGAATAACGGCAACAGTAACTCAATCTCTTGACTTGGCAACTATCGAAACAGTAGCAGAAGAATTTGGAGTCCCTGTTTTGCAGGATGATATTCAAGAAGCTGCTAAGAAAACAGTAGATATGATTGAATCTGGAGATATTGACAATTTAATAAAAAGGCCCCCAGTGATTACAGTAATGGGTCATGTAGATCATGGCAAAACAAGTCTTCTAGATTCCATTAGAGAATCAAGAGTAGCTTCTGGAGAGGCAGGCGGCATAACTCAACATATAGGAGCTTATCAAGTTGAATTTAAACATGAATCTAAAAAGAAAAAATTAACGTTTCTTGATACCCCTGGGCATGAAGCCTTTACAGCAATGAGAGCAAGGGGTACAAAAGTCACTGATGTAGCTGTTCTTGTTGTGGCTGCGGATGATGGTTGCAGACCGCAAACACTTGAGGCCATTAGTCACGCAAGAGCTGCAAAAGTACCAATCGTCGTTGCAATTAATAAAATTGATAAAGAAGGTGCATCTCCAGATAAAGTCAAGCAGGAACTTTCGGAGAAAAATTTAATTGCTGAAGATTGGGGAGGAGATACTGTGATGGTTCCAGTCAGTGCGATCAAAAAACAAAATATTGATAAATTGCTTGAAATGATTTTATTAGTTTCAGAAGTTGAAGATCTACAAGCTAACCCTGAAAGAGCTGCAAAAGGAACTGTAATTGAAGCCCACCTGGACAAAGCTAAAGGTCCTGTAGCTACTTTGTTAGTGCAAAATGGTACTTTGAAATCTGGAGATGTTTTAGCCGCAGGTTCAGTCCTTGGAAAAATTAGAGCAATGGTTGATGAACATGGCAATAGAATCAAAGAAGCCGGCCCCTCCTTTCCAGTTGAAGCACTAGGATTCAGTGAAGTTCCTACAGCTGGCGATGAATTTGAAGTCTACCCTGATGAAAAAACCGCTAGGGCTATTGTTGGAGATAGAGCGACTGATGCTCGAGCAACAAAATTAGCTCAGCAAATGGCCTCTAGGAGAGTTAGCTTATCCTCTTTATCAACTCAAGCAAATGATGGTGAATTAAAAGAGTTAAATTTAATTCTTAAAGCTGATGTTCAAGGGAGTGTTGAAGCAATCTTGGGATCATTAGAACAATTACCAAAAAATGAAGTTCAAGTCAGAGTTCTACTTTCTGCTCCTGGTGAAATCACAGAAACAGATATAGATCTCGCAGCTGCATCAGGATCAGTAATCATTGGGTTTAACACATCATTGGCATCTGGAGCAAAGAGAGCTGCTGATGCTAATGATGTGGATATAAGAGAATATGAAGTAATCTATAAACTCTTAGAAGATATTCAGTTGGCAATGGAAGGTCTGCTTGAACCCGATCTTGTTGAAGAATCATTAGGCCAAGCCGAAGTTAGAGCAACTTTTGCTGTTGGCAAAGGGGCTATTGCAGGCTGCTATATCCAAACTGGCAAATTACAGCGAAATTGTTCACTAAGAGTAAAAAGATCCGACAAAGTAATTTTTGAAGGTAATTTAGACTCTCTTAAAAGGTCTAAAGATGATGTAAAAGAAGTAAATACAGGATTTGAATGTGGAGTTGGCTGTGATAAATTCTCCTCGTGGACCGAAGGAGACATAATCGAAGCTTTCAAATTTGTGACTAAAAAGAGGACATTAACTACATAATTAAGTATTTAACTTATCAATCTTTATTCCTATCAAGGAATAATAAAGTAGGGAATAATATACAAGCCCCCAATTGTATGAGAAGGTTATTTTGCGCTAGTTCACTTCCACTTGCAATTTTGGACAGCATTATTAAAAGACCCAAAAATGCCGAACCAGTAAAAGCAATCCACAATATTCTTCTTAATCCCTTAAAAGGTGCCTGTGATTCAATTAATAATTTCTTTTTTAATTCAGGATCTATTTTTGACATAGTTGCTTTCAATTATAAGATTAAGTTTATACGAAAAAATCAATATTTAATTTTGTCGATATAGCTCAGCGGTAGAGCAACTGTTTCGTAAACAGTAGGTCATTGGTTCAATTCCAATTATCGGCATTTCAAAAGACAATTTAAAAAGAATGATTAATAGAATTTTAAAACTTCAAAATCTTTTTAAAATATTTATTTTTTTTCCTCTCATATTTTATTTTGGCAAAAGAAGTTATATCGCTTTTGATGAGGGATTTTATGCACTACAAGCTAGATGGATATTGGATAAGAGTAATTGGACAATCCCTTTTTGGTGGGATGAATATGTTCTAGATAGAACAATAGGATTACAGTTTTTAATAGCAAAGTCACAAGAAATCTTTGGAAGAAATATGTTTTCTGCATATATACCCACAACAGCGGCATCATTATTGATGTTGTTCATAACTTACAAATTGCACGAAGAATTTTTTAATAAAAAATATGCAATTATATCTCCACTAATTCTTTCTACTACATATCTATGGTTTGATTACTCACACTTAGCCACACAAGATATCATATATTCTTGTTTAGTAACTATTGGCATTTTTTCTTTAGTCAAAATAAAAAGCAAAAAAAACAAACTATATATCCTACTTTTTGGTATTTGGATTGGTTTATCTTTTATGATGAAAACTTTTCTAGTATTTGTGCCATTATTATCACTTGTACCATATTTATACATAAAGAAGAATTTTTTATTTGGTAAATATTTTTGGCTTGGACTACTAATTGGATTTATTCCATTTTTATTTTGGGCATTATCTATAAACACATATTTAGAGAAAAATATTATTTTTTATTTAGTCGAAAAGTTTAATATTCTCTCTAATAAAAATACTTTTACAAATCCTATTTATTATTATTTTTGGAATATTCCCGTAACATTTCAACCATGGAGTATTTTTGCAATTATTGGCACAATATGTAATATCCCTGAAAGTAAAGAAAAAAAATATGTCCTTACATATTTCCCTTTAATATTAATAGCAGTTCTTAGTTTTTTTTCTACGAAAACGCCCTATTATGCTCTACAAATTTCTTCTATTTTTTCATTAAATACTTATATAGGAATAAAATATTTATTTAACAATAAAAGATATAAAAAAATTTTTATATTTATCACCTCAAAAATTATTCCATTTTTTATATTTTCTCTAATTTTCACATATTATTTTTTCTTTAAGAATTTAATTAACTTTAACTTTAAGGAAAATATATTTATAATTCTTGGATTATTATTTTTTGGCCTATCTTGGTCATTCATAAAATATAAAAACTCATTTAAAGAAATATTAATAGCTCTTATTATTGGCCCTTACTTATTAACTTCATTTCTTTTACAATCAGGATTATTTACCGATAGATCGAGAGAACTAAGAGAAAAAATGGAATATGTATCATCTCTCGAAATCGTAAAGAATAAACCTATAAAGGTTGATAAGAAAGGAATAAAAGACTCTCTATCACAATCAAAAATTATAAGAATTTCATTAATGACTCCTACCTTAGGTGAAGGGCTAGAAAGTATTGATCAGTTAAAAAAATCAGAATTAGCTTGGACAACTGAATCTAAAGAAATTAAAAACAATAATTATTCTTATAAAGTTATATACGAACATGATGTTTTAAAACCATGGAAATTAATATTAAAAAATTAAATAATCAATATATAATAAAGTGTCGTTAGCAAACTGAATCAAGTAATGAAATCTGTTAACACTTGGGATTTAACGAATAGCAAACTGCATAATTTATTTAAAAGTAATAAAGAATTCATCTCAATTAAAGTCCGAGGTAATACATGGGAGCCAATAACTAGATGGCTAAAATTAGATTCAAGAATTTTTAGAGAAACTACTCATAAAGCAAGAATAACTTTATGCGATATTGAATCTTTAGCAGAAATTTATAACTACAGATCCATTCGATGGAAAGCAAAAAAATTAACCCCTTTGCCAACTAAATTCATTCCAACATCTTTTAAAAATATTTTACGCAAACTGCCAATCATAAAACAACTTGCCTATGAACTTGAAATAGTTTTTTATAAGTATAGTGAGAATATAACAGATCATTTAATTTCAATAGTAATTCCTGCAAGAAATGAAGCTGGTAATAAAGAACTTTTTATAAAAGCACTAAATAAATTTAAAGAAATACCAAACAAATTAGAGATTATATTAGTTGAAGGTAATAGCAATGATGACACATATAAAATTCTTGAAGAGTTAAAAGAAAATTTCTCAAATTTCTTCAATATTACTCTTTTAAAACAAACCTCTAAAGGAAAAAAAAATGCAGTTGTAGAGGGATTTAATATTTCTAAAGGTGAAACACTCGCCATAATTGATAGTGATTTTACAGTAGATATAAATGACAGTATTGCAGCAATAATGGAATCAACCAAAAATGAAAATATCCTTATTAATTGTGCCCGCACAACGTTCCCAATGGAAAAAGATGCAATGCGATGGGCCAATTATATAGGGAATAGATTATTTGCAATATTTTTATCAATTCTCATAAATAAACCAGTATCAGATTCACTTTGTGGAACCAAAGTCTTTTCAAGAAAGTTTTTTAAACTTATGAAAAAAAACGGGAGTTGGGATTCCAGGTCTGATCCATTTGGAGATTTCACAATAATATTTGAAGCGGCGAACAATAACATTAAAATTCTTAATTATCCCGTAAGGTATTATGCTAGAAAATCTGGAGCTCCAAATATATCTAGATGGATTGATGGATTAAAACTTCTAAAAGTATGCTGGATTTATATGATTTCTGATCTTTAAATTAAAATAAATTTTCAATAGTATGTTCTATGGATTATTAATTTCGCCGAATTAGTAATAAAGTAGTTAGATTCTTAAGGAAGATGAATTCATTAAATTTCATGACATGAATTTTAATTTCGTAACCAAAAGATTAAATAAAAAAAATCTCCAAAAACAGGATTTTAAGAAAATTCTTACAGTGAGGCTTCCATGTAATCCTATATTTCCAATAGGACCTATTTATTTAGTCGACCATATTCATAAATGTTTCCCAAATATTGAACAACAATTTATAGATCTAGCAATAATTCCATCTAATAAAGTTTCCAAATATTTAGCTAGAAAAATTGATCAATTTAGACCACATCTAATCATTTTTTCTTGGAGAGATATACAAATTTACGCACCTGTTGATGGTAGAAGTGGAAATCCCCTACAAAATTCTTTTGAAGTTTTCTACTCAAAAAATATACTTAAAAAAATTAGAGGTTCCTGGGGAGGATTAAAATTAATTGCATCTCATTATGGAGAAATATATAGAAATACTTCTTTAGTCAAGATGGGGCTAAATAGAGCACAAAAATACAATAAAAATGTAAAAGTAATTTTAGGAGGTGGGGCTGTTAGTGTCTTCTATGAACAATTAGGAAATCTACTCCCAAAAGGAACTGTTATTTCTGTTGGAGAGGGGGAAAATCTCATAGAAAAAATCATTAAAGGAGATTCAATCGAAGAAGAAAGATGTTATATTGCCGGACAAAAACCTCGGAACAAATTAATACATGAACAACCATCAGGCACTGTTAAAACTGCCTGCAACTATAAATATATAAAATCAATATGGCCTGAATTCGATTGGTATATAGAAGGTGGCGATTATTACGTAGGGGTACAAACAAAAAGAGGTTGTCCCCACAATTGTTGTTTCTGTGTTTACACAGTTGTCGAAGGTAAGCAGGTTCGCGTTAATCCTGTTAAAGAAGTAATCAAAGAAATGAAGCAATTATATGATCTTGGAGTAAGAGGATTTTGGTTCACTGATGCACAGTTTATTCCAGCAAAAAAACATATTGAAGATGCAAAAACACTTTTGCAAGCAATTAAAGACCAAGGCTGGGACGATATCAATTGGGCTGCATACATTAGAGCAGATAATATTGATGCTGAGCTAGCTCAGCTTATGGTTGATACAGGTATGAGCTATTTTGAAATAGGTATCACCTCGGGATCTCAAGAACTTGTTAGAAAAATGAGATTAGCTTATGACCTTGAAACTGTATTAAATAATTGCAGAATGCTAGTCAAATCAGGTTTCAAGAATCATGTTTCAGTCAATTATTCATTTAATGTTTTTGATGAAACGCCTAGCACCATAAGACAAACAATTGCTTACCATAGAGAATTAGAAAATATTTTTGGTAAAGGCTTAGTTGATCCCGCTATATTCTTCATAGGTTTGCAACCTCACACTCTTCTTGAGAAGTACGCTTTGGAGCATAAAATTTTGAAGCCAAATTATAATCCAATGAGCATGATGCCTTGGACAGCGAGAAAACTTCTTTGGAATCCAGGGTCACTAGGAAAAAAACTTGGTCAGGTTTGCTTAGAAGCTTTTGATAATCCTGAAGACGAATTTGGCAAAACAGTTATCGATATTCTTGAGAGAGAATATGGAAAGTCTTCCTTAAAAGAATCCCTAAAAGTTCGTCCTTTATCAGAAAGAAAATTAGCTCACTCTAAATAATAAATTAAACCCTTATTAATCCTCTTTCTCAATTGAACTAGAAATTCCTTTAGATTTTAATGATTCTGAGTAGAATTCTGCTGGCTCTAAATCACAAACAATTACTAGACCAACGCCTGTATTGTGTGCTTCAAGCATTATTGCAATAGCATCTTGTTCACTTAATTGCGGAACGACTTCTCGCAGTGAAATCGTGACATACTCCATAGAATTAACTGGGTCATTATGAAGTAAAACCTTATATTTTGGAGATTTATTTTTTAATTCAGCAGGTTTCTTTTCAATTACTGCTGAATTATTATTTGCACTTTGTTCTAACTTTATAGATAGCATTAAATTTATTAAAGTTTAAATTGTACTAATAATTATATATTAATTATTCTTTCCATTGCATCAAGGACGTTTGATCTTGAGTTGAATGCTGACAAGCGAAAATAACCCTCTCCTGCTAATCCAAATCCGCTCCCAGGTGTTCCCACTACACTAACTTTTTGGAGAAGGAAATCAAAAAAGTCCCAAGATGTCATTTGATCTGGAACTTTAATCCAGATATAAGGAGCATTGACCCCACCATAAACTTTATATCCTGAATTCTGAAGTTTATTTTTCATGATTTTTGCATTCTCCATATAAAAATCAATTAAACCTTTCACCTGTTTTTTCCCTTCAGGAGAATAAACCGCCTCTGCACCTTTCTGAACCACATAACTTACTCCATTGAACTTTGTAGATTGTCGCCTATTCCAAAGAGGCCATAACTCTATTTCCTCATTTGTTGAACTCAAACCTTTGAGATCCTTAGGTATTACTGTAAAAGCACATCTAACTCCAGTGAATCCGGCATTCTTTGAAAAAGATCTAAATTCGATAGCACAATCCTTTGCACCCTCAATCTCATATATTGAATGTGGAATATCATTATCTTGGATAAATGCTTCATAAGCTGCATCAAAAAGTATCAGGGATTTGTTTTGAAGGGCATAGTCAACCCACTTTTTCAATTCTTCTTTATTAATCGTTGCTCCTGTCGGATTATTAGGAAAACAAAGATATAAAATATCAATTTTCTTTTCAGGTAGTTCTGGCAAAAAGTTATTACCTTCGTTTATTGCAAGATAAGTCAATCCTTGATAAGTACCATTCTCCAAAGCATCTCCAGTTCTGCCTGTCATAACGTTACTATCTACATAAACAGGGTAAACAGGATCTGTTACAGCGATTGAATTATCTTTGCCAAGAATATCTAAAATATTGCTACTATCGCATTTAGAACCATCTGAAACAAAGATTTCTTCAGGCGAGATTTGACAGCCTCTCGCAATAAAATCATGCTCACTTATTTTTTCTCTTAACCAAGAATAACCTTGTTCTGGTCCATAACCTCTAAAACCATCAGTTGTTCCCATATCATCTAAAGCTTTACCCATAGCCTCTATGCATGCTCTAGGTAATGGTTCTGTAACATCTCCTATACCAAGCTTAATGATTTCAGCACTCTTATTTGATTGAGAATATATTTTTACCCTTTTAGCAATTTCAGGAAATAAATAGCCAGCCTTGAGTTTTAAATAATTTTCGTTTACTTGAACCACTTTAGATAAATTAATTTAATAAATATAAGGATAATGGATCAACGTGCTTTAGCGGTGATTAGATGTTAATATTATTGTAGTTATGATTAAACCAAGAGGTAATCATGGCTATGAATTCAATTTCAATTAGTTTGAAAGTCGTCTAAAGCTTTATACATAGCAGAATCTAATTGCTTTTAATTTAAATCCAAAAAAGTAAATAACATTAGCTATAAAAATTGCTTTCTTATGGGATAAAAGATTTTATTCTTTACTTTAGAGGATTTTCATAATTCAAACCATTCATAATTAAATATATGTCTCAGCAAATTATCATCGCTGAGCAGGCTCGAATTGCAGCACTACTCACGGATGATCGAGTTGATGAATTAATCGTCGCACAAGGTCAATATCAAATTGGCGATATTTTTCTAGGAACAGTTGAAAACGTTCTCCCTGGGATTGATGCCGCCTTCATAAATATTGGTGAAAGTGAAAAAAATGGGTTTATCCATATATCTGATTTAGGTCCACTAAAACTCAAAAAGGGTACATTCGGAATAACAGAATTACTTGAACCAAAACAAAAAGTTTTAGTTCAGGTTATAAAAGAACCTACAGGATCTAAAGGTCCTAGACTTACTGGATGTATATCAATACCTGGAAAGTACTCGATATTACAACCATATGGTCAAGGTGTAAATATTTCAAGAAAAATAAATACAGAAACTGAAAGAAGTCGTTTAAAAGCACTTGGAGTTCTAATAAAACCGCCTAGCACAGGTTTACTTTTTAGAACAGAGGCTGAAAAAATAAAAGAAGAAATTCTTATTGAAGATCTAGAAAATTTAATTCAACAATGGGAAAATATATTGAAAGTTTCAGAGACTTCTAATCCACCAAATTTAATAAAAAGAGATGATGATTTTTCTCTTAAGATTCTAAGAGACCATATCAAATTATCAACTAAAAGTATAGTAGTTGATAGTAAATTTTCAGTTGCAAAGGCAAAAGATTTTTTAATAAATTCTGAATCAAATGTAGACATTGAATTTCACGATAATGATTTAAACCAACATATTTTAGAAAAGTACGATATTAAGAAAACAATTCAGAAAGCTCTTCAACCAAGAGTAGATCTTCCTTCAGGAGGTTATATCATCATTGAACCAACTGAAGCTCTTACAGTAATTGATGTAAACTCTGGATCATTCACAAGATCTGCCAATTCAAGACAAACTGTTTTGTGGACGAATTGCGAAGCAGCAGTTGAAATCTCAAAACAAATGAAATTAAGAAATATTGGAGGGGTTATTGTAGTTGATTTTATTGATATGGAATCTAGAAGAGATCAATTCCAGTTACTTGAGCATTTTACTTCAGCAATTAAAGATGATTCTGCCAGACCTCAGATAGCTCAGCTTACTGAATTAGGATTAGTTGAGTTAACCAGAAAAAGACAAGGTCAAAATATATATGAACTATTCGGTCAGAAATGTTCCAAGTGCAATGGTACAGGCCATGTAGAAAATCAATTTAATCTTGAACTTTCTAATCCACAAATTAACAATATTAAAGAAAAACCAAATAAAATCAATACGATAAAACCTATAGATATAGACACTACTAAATCAACTGAAAATCTGGAAAAGATTATTGACAAGGAATTCTCTAACCCAAAGAATCTTTATAAGGAAGAATCTTCTAATAAAAAAGAAAACGATCATGATGATTTAAACACAATAAATTTAAAAGAAAAAAATATAATAAATGTTGATCTTACCAATGATGAAAAAATTGTTTTCAGTCAATTAGGAATAAACCCACTAATTAAGTTAGGGAAAGAATATCTTACCAGCAATAATTTTGTAAATTTGAATGACAATATTAATAAGAAAAAAGAAAAAGCCTTGGACAATAAAAAAGCAACAGCTAAAAAAGAAAAAAAAATATCAAAACCGCAAGAAGTTTTAGATATTCAGATTAATGGTGAAGAAAATAAAGTTACCAAAGATAAATATTCCAACAAAATTAATGAAATTGAAGAAGTTGTATTTTCAGATAAGAAGGATGAAATTGAACTCACAGATGAGATAAATAATACAAGAAAAAAAAGAAGAAGGTCTTCAGCAAGCATTGAATAAAGTAAATGAAGTTGGGATAGATGAAGTTGGACGGGGAGCAGTTTTTGGTCCAGTTTTCTCAGCAGTTGTAGTCCTTACAGAAAAAAATAAATTTATCCTTAAACAAATTGGAGTAACAGATAGCAAAAGATTAAGTCCCAAAAAGAGAAAATTACTTTTGCCAAAAATTTTATTACTTTCTTCAGATTATGGTATCGGGCAATCCTCAGCCAAAGAAATAGATAAGTTCGGAATTAGAGTTGCAACTGAACTTTCAATGATAAGAGCTTTAAAAAAATTAAAAGAAAAACCATCTGAACTAATTGTTGATGGACCCTTGAAATTAAGGCCATGGACCGGAATACAGAAAAATATAATATCTGGAGACTCTAAATTTACTGCAGTAGCTTCAGCAAGCATAATTGCAAAAGTATCTCGCGACAATCTAATGGAAAGGTTAGACAAAAAATACTCAGAATACTTAATATTTAAAAATAAAGGTTATGGAACCAAAGAACATCTCTCAATTATCAAAAAAAATGGAATAACCAATCTTCACAGGAAAAGTTTTTTAAAGAAATCAAATTTTATTTGATTCACACCAATCTGAAAAATCTTTAATTAATTGCTGTTGAACTCTTGATTTTATACCCAACAAAATCCCATTTAAAACCGAGTGACCGGTAGATTCCAAAATTTTTCTTGGTACCAGCCTCAATAGTGGAGGTTGGCTTACAGAGACCCCAAGAAGCGCCTCGCCTTCTAATCCAATATCAGTTGCTTCTAAATTTGCTTTCAAAATAAGATTAAAGTCATCTATCATTCCCAATCCATCCAATGTACTTTCAAGTGCACTCATTGTTAGAATTCCATCTCTATTTTCTACCGCAATTGAAACAACAGGGTTAATATCTAATTGAAAAACCTTGAAACTTGTTACTGTATACTTGTACTTGCCACCACCCTCAGGTACTAACTTTTTGGAGTCCAGCATTGCTCCAACTACTCTTTCTTCTTGCAAAAGATATTTAGAAAGATACTCTTTATTTCGTGTTACAGAAAGCTTTAGTTTCTGTATAGCATCAAAAGATACTAGCATTTTTTATAGCCCTCCAATGCTTATTTGATTTCTTTTTTTTTTACAGTAAATCATGCGCAAACAAGTTGCATATTTAGGTCCCAAAGGGACATACGCAGAAAAAGCAGCTCATATATTATCAAAGCTTGCCAATTTTCAGACACCTATATTTGTACCATGTAATGGGCTACATTCGGTCATTAAATCAATTGCGTACAACAATTGTGATGCTGCTGTAGTTCCTATTGAAAATTCTGTAGAAGGGGGAGTTACGGCCACGCTAGATGCCCTTTGGAAATACCCAGATATATTTATTAATAAAGCAATTGTTTTACCAATAAAGCATGCATTAATTAGTGATGGAGAACTTTCAATTATTTCAGAAGTGTTATCTCACCCTCAAGCGTTAGCTCAGTGTTCAGAATGGTTATCTGAAAATCTTCCAAATGCAATAACTCTCCCAACAAAGTCAACATCAGAAGCTGTCAATATGGTAAAGGGAAGTAAATTTAGAGCCGCTATCGGTTCAAAAGCATTAACTCAAATTGAGGGACTAAAAGAATTGGCCTTTCCTATCAATGATGTACCAGGTAATTGCACTAGATTTGTATTATTGAGCAAAGAATCAAATTCTAATTCGGCGAACATTGCCAGTTTTGCTTTCTCATTAATCTCAAATAAACCTGGAGCTTTACTTAAAGCCATAAACTATATTGCAGATTTTGGATTTAATATGAGTAAGATAGAATCGAGACCTTCAAAAAGAGAGTTAGGAGAATATGTCATCTATATTGATCTAGAAATAAATAATCAAAATAATATTAAAAATTTTCTTGATTTAAAGTATCATCTTTTGCCTCTATGCAAGAACTTTGTAGATTTTGGATATTATTTTTCTGAAAAGATTGAATTAGATTAATTTATCCTCTACATTTATAAACTCCAAACTCCATCAAACCTTTTCTAAACGCCCAATTCATGAGAAGTATTGTTGGGATTTCTCTAATAGATTTAACTATCGCTAAAGGACCAAGAGACAAAATTGCAAAAGGTCTTCGAAATCCTTCATAAATTGAGTCATACCATGAAGGATTAGTAAAAGAATTCCAATTTTCAGAAGTAACTATTCCTGCACTATTTTTATTATTTCTGAGAATAGTACTAAATTCATTGATGCTAATAAAATTAGGATGTACCCATTGTTCAAGTAATTGTTTAAGAACGAACTTCTCAAAAAAAGATGGGGGATATTCTCTTAGATCTCTAGAGTTCCAATCAGCCAATGCCAAGAAACCTCCTGGTCTCAAAGTTCTAAGCATTTCATCTGCAAATTTAGTTTTATCAATCATATGTGCACCTGCTTCCACACTCCAAATAGCATCAAAAGAACCATCTTCAAATTGTAGTTCCAATGCATCCATAACTTGGAAGTTACAGGTAAGGCCAGAAGGAGTAAGTTCTCTTGCTCTTTTTACTTGAGCAGGACTAATTGTGATTCCAGTAACATTAAAACCATAGTCTTTTGCAAGAATCCTAGAGCTTCCCCCTATTCCACAGCCTACATCCAAAATTCTGGAACCTTTTGGCAAATTTTGTAACCCACTCCAAGAAACTAATTCATGAACAAATTGGGCTTTTGCTTTTCTAAAATCAGTATTCCTTTTCCCTAAGGGATAAAAGCCTAGATGAATATGCTCTCCCCACAATCTTTCAAGTAGTCTATCTTTTGTCCAAGCATCATATGCTGATGCAACTGTATCAGAAGAAAGATATTTTCTAGCATTAATTCTCCAAATGATAGTTAAAGCTAAAATAAAGCAAATTAGTAAAAAAAAAGGGGACAGTATTTCAAGCATTTAATTTTCTTTGATATCCGGAAAACTTTCTTTCAAAGCTGTTCTTGCTGCTAGTTGTTTTCTTGTATGATCAAGCATTTCATATTCTCTTAGTAAACGAGTATAGGTATTTCTTTCCTCTAGCAGCCTTTGCTGTTCTTCTGCGACAGGACCACCCAAATGAGCTCCTATCCAAAATGATAAATCCAAAGGGTTTTTAGGTAGTTTATCTGGAAGGTTTTTCTTTGTATTTGTCAATTTACTAGTTAAATTAATTACATCGCCGAGTGCTTCTGTTACTAGATCTTTTAAAGAATCTAATTTTTGAAGGTTATCGACATTATCATCATTAATCCAACTTACCATCGCCGAGCAAAATGGCGTTGAGCGAATAACTTCTAAGACTTCAAATCTTTGTTGCCCCATAGTAATAATATTGCTTCTACCATCCTCAGCAGTTTGATGTTTAATTATATGGGCGCAGCATCCGATATTAGCCATACTTTTAGTAGCAGGATCCCACTTTATGACTCCAAACATAGAATCAGTCTCTAAGACTGACTGAAGCATGATTCTGTATCTCGATTCAAAAATATGTAAAGGCAATACTTCTTGGGGGAAAAGTACAACTTCTGGCAAAGGAAATAAAGGTAATTCCCTTACAGAAAGTTCTCCCATTTAAACCTCACTTTAATAAATTTATATTAATCAATTTATGTTGTTTTCGGGAAATCTTAAAGTTTAACTTCTATATCTACACCACTAGGAAGATCCAATTTCATTAAGGCATCAATGGTTTTTGCTGAAGGACTATATATATCGATTATCCTTCTATGAGTTCTTGTTTCAAAATGTTCTCTAGAATCCTTATCAACATGAGGCGACCTCAAAACACAATAAATTTTTCTTTTTGTAGGCAAAGGAATGGGACCTATAGCTGAAGCAGATGTAGTATCAGCAGTTTGAATTATTTTATCGCAAGACAAATCAAGCATTCTTCTGTCAAAAGCTTTTAGCCTTATTCTGATTTTTTGTTGTGCAATTGATGCAGTCATAATTTGAAAATGTAATCTAGTGGAGGGTCATTAATAAATATTGACCCTAGTTCACTAGATTATATTAAGTGATTGAGGTGGAAATTATAAAATTCAGATAGATTATTTGAGAATTTTAGAAACAACTCCAGCACCAATAGTTCGTCCACCTTCACGGATTGCGAATCGCATACCTTGTTCAATAGCTACTGGACAAATCAATTCACCAGTCATTTTAATTCTGTCTCCAGGCATAACCATTTCAACATTAGAGCCATCATCAGAGGTGAATGCTGTTATTTGACCAGTTACATCAGTTGTTCTGATATAAAACTGAGGTCTATATCCTGCGAAGAAAGGAGTATGTCTTCCACCTTCTTCTTTTTTAAGAACATAAACTTCTCCCTCAAACTGAGTATGAGGAGTAATAGATCCTTTCTTAACAAGTACCATACCTCTCTCAATATCTTCTTTTTGAACACCACGTAAAAGTAAACCTACATTATCGCCAGCCATACCTTCATCAAGAAGTTTTCGGAACATTTCCACTCCAGTAACAGTTGTTACTCTGGTATCTCTTATTCCAACTATTTCAACTTCTTCTCCAACCTTAACTTTACCTCTCTCAATTCTTCCAGTTGCAACAGTTCCTCTACCAGTAATGGAGAAAACATCTTCAACTGCCATCAAGAATGGTTTATCAACTTCCCTTTCTGGTTCAGGAATACTAGCATCCACTGCTTTCATTAATTCTTCAATTTTTGATTCCCATGTAGTGTCGCCTTCAAGAGCTTTTAAACCAGATACTTGAACTATAGGAATATCATCTCCAGGGAAGTCATAGCTGTCTAAAAGTTCTCTAATTTCCATTTCAACAAGTTCAATAATCTCTTCATCATCGACCATATCGCACTTGTTTAGAGCAACTACGAGAGCAGGAACTCCAACCTGTTTAGCTAAAAGAATATGCTCTTTTGTTTGAGCCATTGGGCCATCAGTAGCTGCACAAACTAGGATAGCTCCGTCCATTTGAGCGGCTCCTGTAATCATGTTTTTCACATAATCAGCATGTCCAGGACAATCAACGTGAGCATAGTGCCTACCTTCAGTCTCATATTCGACATGGGCTGTGTTAATAGTAATGCCGCGCTCTCTTTCCTCAGGAGCACCATCAATGTCTCCATAGTCTTGAGCTTGTGCTTGACCTTTTTTTGCTAGAACGTTTGTAATAGCAGCAGTAAGTGTTGTTTTTCCATGATCAACGTGGCCAATAGTACCTATGTTGACATGTGGTTTGTTCCTTTCGAACTTCTCGCGAGCCATTTTGAATTAAAGAATCGAGGGTTTAATAGTGTTTAGTTTAGAGATCAGGAGTTGCCCTGATTCTTGGAAATGATAGCTTCAGCAACATTACGAGGAACTTCCTCATAATTTGCGAACTCCATTGAAAATATACCCCGACCTTGTGTCATTGATCGGAGTTGAGTAGCATAACCGAACATTTCGGCTAAGGGCACTTTGGCCTGTACCTTAGACAATCCATCATCAACAGATTGTCCTTCTACTTGACCTCTTCTAGAAGAGAGATCACCAATTACAGATCCAAGAAAGTCGTCAGGACTTTCGACCTCAACTTTCATCATAGGCTCTAACAGGACAGGATTACATTTTTTAACCCCATCTTTAAAAGCCATTGAACCTGCAATTTTGAAGGCCATTTCAGATGAGTCTACATCGTGGAATGAACCATCGACTAGTGTTACTTTTACATCAATGAGTGGATAACCTGCAAGAACACCAGATTCACAGGTCTCTTTCATTCCATTTGATGCAGGGCCGATATACTCTTTGGGCACAGCCCCACCAACAATTTTGTTGACAAATTCAAAACCTTTGCCAACTTCAGCAGGCTCCATTTCAATTATTACATGACCATATTGCCCTTTTCCTCCAGTTTGTCTTGCATATTTACCTTCACCTTTAGAACTAGACCTAATAGTCTCTCTATATGAAACCTGGGGAGCTCCAATATTAGCTTCAACTTTAAATTCCCTTAACATTCTGTCTACTAGAATTTCCAAATGTAATTCACCCATACCAGCAATTACAGTTTGGTTAGTCTCAGGATCTGTACTTACCCGGAAGGTTGGATCCTCTTCAGACAAGGCTGTTAAAGCTTTTGATAATTTTTCCATATCCCCTTTAGTTTTTGGCTCTACGGCAACTGATATAACTGGTTCGGGAATAAACAAAGTCTCTAAAACTATAGGATCTTCTGTATTACATAAAGTGTCACCAGTTGTTGTGTTTTTAAGACCTAATACGGCTCCTAAATCTCCGGCCCTCAATTCATCTACCTCCTCTCTTTCATCAGCCTTTAAAATTACTAATCGAGAAATTCTCTCTTTAGCATCTTTAGTAGAGTTCATGACATAACTTCCCTTTGAAAGCACCCCTGAATACATTCTTACAAAAGTTAATTTTCCATAAGGATCTGACATTACTTTGAAAGCTAGTGCACTGAATGGAGCATTATCGTCTGAAGGTCTTACATCTTCTTTACCACTTGGCAAAATACCTTGTATTGGTTTTACATCAACAGGAGCTGGCAAGTAATCAACAACAGCATCTAAAACAAGTTGGACGCCTTTATTCTTAAAAGCTGAACCACACAATACTGGAACCAATCCATGGTTTAAAACCCCTTCCCTGATACCTTTTTTTAGTTCTTCTTCAGATAATTCACCAGTTTCGAGGAATGATTCTATTAACTCTTCATCATTTTCTGCAACACTCTCCATCAACTTATATCTCCACTCAGAAGCCTGTTCCTCCATTTCAGATGGAATTGCTGCTTCTTGAATATCAGTACCTAAGTCATTTTTGTAAAGATATGCTTTATTCGCAACTAAATCAATAATTCCAGTGAGATCGCCTTCCGCTCCAATAGGGAGCTGAATTGGGAGTGCATTTGCCTTTAGTCGATCTTTTATTTGCTTATTAACCTTTAAAAAATCTGCACCAGTTCTATCCATTTTATTAACAAAAACCATCCTTGGAACAGAGTATCTATCTGCCTGACGCCAAACTGTTTCAGATTGAGGCTGAACACCACCAACTGCGCAAAAAACAGCTATTACACCATCCAACACTCGCATCGATCTTTCCACTTCAATTGTAAAGTCAACGTGTCCAGGAGTATCAATAATATTAATTCTGTGATCTTGCCAACTAGTAGATATTGCAGCAGCAGTAATAGTTATCCCTCTTTCTCTTTCTTGAGCCATCCAATCTGTTACGGCAGCACCATCATGAACCTCTCCTATCTTATGCACAACACCTGAGTAAAATAAAATTCTTTCAGTGGTTGTTGTCTTCCCAGCATCAATATGAGCGGCTATACCTATATTCCTTACTCGTTCTAGGGGAAAGTCGCGTGCCAATTTTAAAGCTCCAAATAAAATAATTTTGATTAGTATAGCTCACTCTAAAAGCAAACTTTTATAATAATAAACTACTTAAGTACCTTTTTGATGAAATTAATATCTGTAATGTGCAAAAGCTTTATTAGCTTCAGCCATTTTATGAGTATCTTCTCGTTTTTTTACCGCACTACCCGTTTCATTTGCAGCATCCATTAACTCGCCAGCAAGTTTTTGGGACATACTTTTGCCATTTCTTGCTCGTGAGAATGTAACAAGCCATCTTAATGCCATAGCTGTACCTCTCTCTTGGCGTACTTCCATAGGTACTTGATATGTTGCACCACCAACTCTTCTAGCTCTTACTTCGACAAGAGGAGTAGCATTTTTTACAGCTGTTTCAAATAATTCGACTGCATTCCCTCCTGTTCTCTCACTAATTAAAGAAAAAGCATCTGACAATATTCTTTGAGCTGTAGATTTTTTACCATGTTTCATTAATCTAGAAATCATCATTGAAGCTAGACGACTATTAAATTGAGGATCTGGAAGAACTGGTCTTTTTACTGCTGCGTTTCGACGTGACATGTTTTTAAGAAATTGAAGTTTAAAATTAACCTTTCGGAGCTTTTGCTCCATACTTAGATCTTGATTGACGTCTATCTTTGACTCCAGCCGTATCTAATGTTCCTCTTATTATATGATATCTAACTCCTGGCAAATCTTTAACTCTTCCGCCCCTTAAAAGTACTACAGAGTGTTCTTGCAAATTATGTCCAATGCCTGGGATGTAAGCTGTTACTTCGAAACCAGAAGTTAATCTAACCCTCGCAACTTTTCTCAAAGCTGAATTAGGTTTTTTAGGAGTTGATGTATAAACTCTAGTACAAACACCTCTTCTTTCAGGGCAAGCTTTTAATGCAGGTGACTTTGTTTTCCTAGTCAGACGTTTTCTTTCTGATCCTATTAATTGTGAGATGGTGGGCATCTATTATAGTTAGATAAAAATAAACACTTCAATATCATAACCTTTTACGAGCACCAACTAAAAGTTTTTAATTTTATTTACCAAAAAATTTGTGAAATTTAAATTCTTTGGTAAATATTCATTATCTTTAGATTTATTTTCATATTTATTTTTATAATAGAAATAAATAAATAACTAAATAAAATCAAATAATCTATGGGAGAGAGTATCAAAAGAATCGTTGGACCATATCAAGATAGTTATTCCCCAAATGGAATAATTGGGGAGAAAGATGCGTGTGGAGTAGGTTTCATAGCAAATATTGAAGGAGTAGAAAGCAACTGGATCCTTAAACAATCCCTGAAAGGGCTTAACTGCATGGAGCATAGAGGAGGTTGTGGAGGAGATAGTGACTCAGGAGATGGAGCGGGTATTTTATGTTCAATTCCATGGAATTACTTAGAAAAAGAAGTGAATCTTGAAAATAAAGAAGATTATGATAAAGGTTTAGGCATGATTTTTATGCCTAATAAAAAAGAGAAAATTGAAGAATGCAAACTAATTTGTGATGAAGAAGCAGAAAAATTAAGAATTAACAAAACTTCTTGGAGAACAGTACCCGTCAATAATGAAATCTTAGGTCCTTTGGCTAAAGCAAATGCTCCATTTATAACTCAGTGGATTTTATTCTTAGAAAAAAAAGACAACAATGATATTGAGAAGCTTTTATTTCAATTAAGGAAAAGAATTGAGAAAAAAATAAGAGAAAGTTTTAAAAACCAAGTTGGGGATTGTGAATTTTATTTTGCCTCACTAAGTGCTAAAACAGTTGTATATAAAGGCATGGTTCGTTCTGAAATATTATCTGAGTTTTATCAAGACTTAAAAGAAGAGAGTTTTAAAGTCTCTTTTTCCGTTTATCATAGAAGGTTTAGTACTAATACACTTCCAAAATGGCCACTAGCTCAGCCCATGAGATTCTTAGGTCATAACGGAGAGATTAATACTCTCTTAGGTAATATCAACTGGGCTAAAGCTTCAGAAACTCACATAGATGATTTTTGGGGAGAGTTATCTAACGAAATCAAGCCAATTGTAGATATAAATAAGAGTGATTCATCAAATCTTGATGCAACTCTTGAAATCAATATTCGTTCCGGTCAGCCCATTACTGACTCATTATTGAAACTTGTTCCTGAAGCATTTAGAGATCAACCAGAACTTGAACAGAGAGAAGATATTAAAGCTTTTTATGAATATTCTGCAAGCCTTCAAGAAGCTTGGGATGGTCCCGCACTACTTGTATTTGCTGATGGAAATTTTGTTGGAGCAACACTTGATAGAAATGGTCTAAGGCCAGCAAGATATTCAATCACAAGTGATGGTTTTGTAATAATGGGTTCTGAAACAGGAGTAGTAGATCTTGAAAAGGAAAAAGTAATAGAAAAAGGTCGATTAGGACCGGGACAAATGTTGGCAGTTGATTTTCATAAAAATAAAATCCTAAGAAATTGGGAGGTTAAATCTGAAGCAGCTCAAAGGCATAACTATAAAAATCTCTTAAAAAATAGAATTTTAAAAATTAATAATAATGAATGGCTAAAAGACTGCAAGCTAAAAGACCTTGAGTTATTACAACAGCAAACTGCATATGGTTTTTCAGCGGAAGATAATGATCTTATCTTAGATTCAATGGCCTCATTAGCTAAAGAGCCTACTTATTGCATGGGAGATGACATCCCATTAGCGGTACTCTCTTCTAAGCCACATATTTTATACGACTATTTCAAGCAAAGATTTGCACAAGTTACTAATCCTCCAATTGACCCTCTAAGAGAAAAACTTGTAATGAGTCTAGAAATGCATCTTGGAGAAAGATGTACCCCATTTGAGATTAAAGGCGCTAAACCTTTTGTTCATTTACAAACTCCAATTCTCAACGAAGAAGAGCTCTTATCAATAAAAAAATCAAAAATTAGATATCAAACAATTTCAAGTTTGTTTGATATTGAAGAAGGTGTACAAGGCTTAGAGAACCAATTAAAAACAATTTGTGAACAGAGTGAGCTCTCTATAAAAGAGGGTTGTTCCATAATTATTATTTCTGATAAGGGGATTAATCCTAAAAAGACTTTTATTCCTCCATTACTTGCTATTGGAGCAATTCATCATTATCTTCTTAAAAAAGAAATCAGATTAAAAGCTTCTCTCATAGTTGAGACAGGGCAATGTTGGAGTACACATCACTTAGCTTGTTTAATTGGTTATGGTGCAAGCGCAGTTTGTCCTTGGCTAACCTTCGAAGCTGGAAGGCACTGGTTAAAGCATCCAAAAACTCAAAAACTTATAGATAGCAAAAAAATTAATCCATTATCAATAATTGATGTTCAAGAAAATATTAAAAAAGCTCTAGAAGATGGTCTTAGAAAAATTCTTTCGAAAATAGGCATCTCACTTTTGTCTAGTTATCATGGTGCACAAATTTTTGAAGCTGTGGGCCTTGGATCTGACTTAATAAAAATTGCTTTTGATGGTACAACAAGCCGTATCGCTGGCATAACATTAAAAGAATTAACTAATGAAACACTTTCAATACATACGAAAGCCTTTCCAGAGATCGATTTAAAGAAATTAGAATTTTTAGGATTTGTACAATTTAGAAATAATGGAGAATATCACTCTAATAATCCTGAGATGTCCAAAGTTTTACATTCAGCTTTAAAACAAGGACCAGGATATGATCATTTTGAAACTTACAAAAAACTCATTAGTAATAGACCGACAACATCTCTAAGAGATTTACTAACAATTAATTCAAAAAGAAAAAGCATTTCATTAGAAGAAGTTGAAAGTGTTGAATCAATTTGCAAAAGGTTCTGTACTGGAGGAATGAGTTTGGGTGCTTTGTCAAGAGAAGCACATGAAGTTTTAGCAGTTGCAATGAATAGAATTGGTGGGAAAAGTAATAGTGGAGAAGGTGGGGAAGATCCAGCTCGTTTTAATGTTTTAAATGATATTGATGAAAATACTCAATCAGCAACTTTGCCATTTATTAAAGGTCTAGAGAATGGAGACACCGCATGCTCAGCTATTAAACAAATAGCATCTGGTAGATTTGGAGTTACACCTGAATATCTAAGAAGTGGTAAACAACTCGAAATTAAAATGGCCCAAGGAGCAAAACCTGGAGAAGGGGGACAATTACCTGGTCCAAAAGTTGATGCTTACATCGCAAAACTAAGAAATAGTAAACCTGGAGTAGCTCTAATATCTCCTCCCCCGCATCATGATATTTATTCAATTGAAGATTTAGCTCAACTTATACATGACTTACACCAAGTTCATCCAAAAGCTAAAGTAAGCGTTAAACTTGTTTCCGAAATTGGTATAGGAACTATTGCTGCTGGGGTAAGCAAAGCTAATGCAGATGTAATTCAAATTTCAGGACATGACGGAGGTACAGGTGCTTCACCCCTAAGTTCTATTAAGCATGCAGGTTTACCATGGGAACTAGGTGTTGCTGAGGTTCATAAATCTCTCCTAGAGAATAACTTACGTGAAAGAGTAATTTTGAGAACTGATGGAGGTCTTAAAACAGGCTGGGATGTAGTTATTGCAGCTTTACTAGGTGCTGAAGAATACGGTTTCGGTTCTGTAGCAATGATTGCTGAAGGATGCATAATGGCTCGAGTTTGTCATACAAACAAGTGTCCTGTTGGAGTTGCCACTCAAAAAGAAGAATTAAGAAAAAGATTTAAAGGAATTCCAGAAAATGTTGTCAATTTTTTCTTATATATTGCTCAAGAAGTAAGACAGATAATGAGTAGTATCGGTGTTTCTAATATGGAAGAACTAATTGGGAATCAAGAATTTCTTTCTGCAAGAAATATTGACCTTCCAAAAACTTCTAATATCGATCTTTCCTCTTTAGTAAATAATGAACATTCAACCACTGATAGATCATGGTTAAAACATTCACAAAATGCTCATAGTAATGGTTCTGTATTAGAAGACGAGTTTTTATCAGATACTGAATTTATAGATTCAATTAAAAATAACAAAAAATTAACCAAAGAAATTGGGATAAAAAATACAGATAGAAGTGTTTGTGCAAAAATATCAGGCGAAATCGCAGAACTTCATGGCAATACAGGATTCAATGGAGAACTTAACTTAAATTTCAAAGGATATGCAGGACAAAGCTTTGGAGCCTTTTTATTGAAGGGAATGAATGTTCAATTAATAGGAGAAGCTAATGATTATGTTTGTAAAGGAATGAATGGAGGAATACTCACAATAATCCCACCCAAAATAGATGAAATTTCTTCCGAACAAGTTATCTTAGGAAATACTTGTCTTTATGGAGCAACAGGTGGGAAATTATTTGCATTAGGAAAATCTGGAGAAAGATTTGCGGTAAGAAATAGTGGTGCTACAGCAGTAACAGAGGGTGCAGGTGATCATTGTTGTGAATATATGACTGGTGGGAAAGTAGTTATTCTAGGCTCCACAGGAAGGAATATAGGTGCGGGCATGACTGGTGGAATAGCTTTTATAATCGATGAAAATAATGATTTAAGTTATAAAGTAAATAAGGAAATAGTAAGCATTCATCAAATAACTTCATCAAAGCAGGAAAATATCTTATTAGAAATTATTAGAGAATATCAAGCAAAAACAAATAGCTTAAAGGCTGCCAAAATAATTGAAAATTGGTCTCATTTCAAAAGTACTTTCAAATTGATTGTTCCCCCAAGCGAAGAAGAGATGCTTGGCATAAAGAAAATGTAAATGCCTTTTTTTGTAAAAACTGAAATTATAAAAAAAGAATACTTAATTAATAATGATTTAAAACGAAAAATAATTAAAGAACATATTGATTGGGTAAAAAAATTAAAAAAAGAGGGAATTAATATAAAAAGTGGCTTTTTGGTAGATGAGTTAAATAAGCCAGGTGACGGCGGTTTACTTATTCTTGAGATGAAAAATTATAAAAATGCACTTAAATTAATTAAGAATGATCCCATGATTAAAAATGATCTAGTTGAATGGAAATTAAATAAGTGGGTAGATTCAAATAAATGAATATAGCTATCTTGGATACTTTTTCATAAGTTTTTGAATCTCTTCAGCATGGTAACTACTACGAGTTAAAGGAGAACTAACTACTTGCATGAAGTTTAAATCATTTTCCCCGAACGCTTTAAAGTAGTTAAATTTTGAAGGACTTACAAATCTTTTAACGGGTAAATGATTAGGGCCAGGAGATAAATATTGGCCAATAGTAACAATATCAACGAAATTACTTTTTAAATCCTTAAGCAGACTTAAGACCTCCTCGTCTTTTTCCCCTAAACCAAGCATGAAGCCTGACTTTGTATAAACTTTAGGAGAGTAGTCTCTAGTTCTTTTAAGCAACTCAAGAGTTCTTTCATATTTACCCTGAGGTCTTACTTTTTTATATAGCGAAGGCACAGTCTCAATATTATGGTTTAAAACGTTTGGATTAGAATCAAGAACTTTTTCAAGAGCTTTCCAGTTGCCACAAAAATCAGGAATTAAAAGCTCAATAGTAGTTTCAGGAGATTTTTCTCTTATTTGATAAACACATTGAAAAAATTGAGATGCGCCACCGTCCTCAAGATCGTCTCTATTAACTGATGTTATTACAACATGCTTAAGCTTCATTCTATAAACAGCTTCGGCTAGACGATATGGTTCTGTTGAATCTAAGTCTCTCTTAGATCTATCAAAATCAATATCGCAATATGGACATGCCCTGGTACAACCAGGGCCCATTATGAGGAAGGTTGCAGTTCCACTAGCAAAACATTCGCCGATATTTGGACAGCTTGCTTCTTGACATACAGTATTGAGATTTAAATCATTTAATAAATTTGCAGTATTACCAATCCGCTCAACTTGTGGAGCTTTGACCCTTAACCATTCAGGTTTTGAAAGTAAATTATTAGGATTATTAGTCACATTAAATGTTCTTGACCTGTAATTTTATTTTACTAAAAACAAGATGAATTAACTATTTATAATTTCATAGAAGTTATTTAATAGAAATAAATAAATAAATGAATTCAAAGAATCCTTATGCAATTTAGAAAATCTTAATTAAATTTACTTGTTAGACAACGTTCTTGTTTCATTAACTAAAATTTAATCAGATATCAGAACGTTATTTTTAATACAGATATAAGAACATATTAATTTTGAAATAATAAAAAAAAACATGGAAATAGTTATACTATAATGTACTAAAAAGTGTTTTTTTAATTATTTATTGATACAGTAAAAAATATAGGTAATAAAACATTGACTTTGAAATTCAAAAGAAGACTTCTTTTACTATCTGAAAAAAATAAAAAAACTAAAGCTATAGGATATGCTAGAGCTACTAATAATGATTTTGAATATTTAGAGGAGCAAATAAAAAATCTAAAGGAAGAGGGTTGCAGTTTAGTATTCTCTGAGTTTATAAGTTTAGATGAAGAAATTAAACCCCAACTGAATAAAGCTATAAATTGCTTATCTAAAGGCGATGTATTAATAATGACTCACCTTGATCGAGCATTTAAAAATAAAAAAGAATGTTTGGTAACAATAAATAAACTCATTAATCAGGATATTAAATTGCGAACTCTGACTGGTTTTTTTGCAGGTAATACATCGTCTAAAACTAATTCTGCAATTTTTAAGATTTTTTATGAACTAGAAAATTTAGAAGACAAAAGTTTAGGTGAAAGAAAAAAAGAACAACTATTACGTAGAAAGTTATCTGGAAATAATCTAGGAGGAAGACCCAAGATAAGTCCTTTAAAAGAGTCTCTAGTAATCAGATTGCGCAATGAGGGATATTCATATCGATCAATTAGATCGCAAACAGGAATTGCGTTATCAACAATAAGAAGAATTATTTTGGAAGGAGAATTAACATAAAATGATTAATAAGGAAATTGAAAATTTAATTAAAGAAAATTTTAAAGATACAGCCCTGCGTATTTTTGAATTAGATAATGAAGATAGAAAAAGTTTACTAGCAGAATATAGAGAGTGGATTATGAACGATTTAGATTTTGAAGAAGTAATGATGCTTCCTTATGAAGCCTATACTGACAAATTAGATACTAATTTCTTAGAGGATTCACTTTAATCCTCAATATAATATCTCTTATTAAAATCGTATACTTCTTTTGCTATAAACGGTAAAAGGTGAGTATCTTTGGAATATTGTTCTCCGTTACAAAAAACTACTAATAAGGTTTGTAGAGATTGATTATTAATCCACCAAGCTGAATCATGTCTAACTTCAGACATTAATCCTGCTTTACTCCAAAGATTAATGCTTTCTGGTAATCCTGCGCCCAAAAACCCATCTATCTGATTAAGAGGATCGTTTTTGAGAACAACTTTA
>CACBVE010000010.1 GCA_902542595.1 uncultured Prochlorococcus sp. | reverse complement strand
TGAGCAATATTTTTTTACTAGGTCCTTTGGTTGATTTGTCGAAGAGTTCGTTAATTTTAATTTTTCTATAGCCTCATTAGCATTAATTTCACCAAGTCGATATCTTGCACACGTATCCAATACTTTAAACATTTTTGTGGTAACGGCTTCAGCTGGATAAATTAGAAAAAATAGATAAAAGACAACAAAAAAATACTTCATTTTTTAGATATTTGATATAGCAAATAGTTTCAATAATCTAGAAAAAAAATTAATCTATAAAATAATAAATTTTATAGCATAATCCAATTTTAGTAGATTAAGGATTTCTCTAAGATAATAGAAATTAAGATAAAATAAGTGTTGTTAATAAATAATCTTGGTGAAAATGAGAAAATTAATAGATAAACATAAAACTCTTATAAATTGGTACCAAAAAAAATTTAAATTGAGTGATTATCAATTACTTTGGTTTGTTTTCTTTAAAGGAGTATTAATAACAACACTATTTTTAAAAATTTTTTAATATTAATAAAGCTTTTCCAACAATGAAATTTTCTCATTATTTGACTATATTTAATAATAGATTTCTTATTAGTTAAATAGTTAACAGCTATGAATATTTTTGGTGTAGGTTTGCCTGAAGTTACTGTAATACTTATCTTAGCTCTTTTAATTTTTGGTCCTAAAAAGCTTCCAGAATTAGGAAAACAGCTTGGCAAAACTTTGAAAAGTCTTAAAAAAGCTTCGAATGAATTTCAAAATGAAATCGATCAAGTTATGAATGAAGAAGATAAAGATGAATCTCCTAAATCTATAGAAAGCAATCAAACCAATGAAATTAATCAAGAAAAAATAGATTCACAAAACAAGAATTTTTCAAATAAAGAAAACAGCAACAACTAATATCTTGGATAGGCCCATAACCCCCATAGACGAATTTGAAAGAGCATTAGATAAAGCAGCTCTTACTAAAGAAGAATATGAATTGGTAAACTACATCCGCTATACAAGTGTTTTTACACAGCCTAGTCTTATTAAAGATTTAAAAAGGCCATCAAAGCCTCCTCTTTTGTCAGTTCTATGTCAAATTTGCAGAAGAATTGGTTCGGAGATGCCAGATCATTTCAAAAAAGTAATTGAATGGTCAATTGAAATAAGTGATCACGATACAAAATGGGATGCTCATTTAATTTGCGCAGAAGCATTGAATATAGACAAAATACCATTAAGTCCTATTCATGGAACAACTTTATTTGATGTTCTTGTTGTACACAAAGAATTATTTCTTGGCTTTGATTAAATTAATCATCTAAATGCACAGAATCAGTATCTATAACTTCCGAATCATCATACTTATTTATTTTATTTTCAATCCAGTTATTTATATAACTAACTAAAGGCAATGAACCTCTAAAAATAAAAATAGAGGTAGGCAAAGCGCTTAATAAACCTACTACAGGACTTTTAAAAAGTAATCTTCCGGCTTTAATGTTAAATAAAATGATAAGCGCTGAGGGGACTATAACTTTAACTACTGTTTTGAGCGCCTCAAGCCAACCAACGCGATATGTCCACCAAATTAAAATTATGCCAACTATGTAGAGGAATAAGTAAGTCATAAAAATAGTATAATAACTATCTATTTATCTTGTTCTTACTAAGAAAAAGATTTTATAAATTTCTTTAACATCAATCAATCAAATTCTAGTCATGAGTTTTTCTGAAATAAGAAAATTTTTAATTAAGATGCAATCTGATGAAGACTTAAAAAAGCAGGTCACTACATCCTCTACAGCGGATGATGTAGCCCTAATTGGTCAACGCTTAGGTTATGACTTTTCAGGAGATGATCTCCTAAGATTTAATGGACAAAAAGTGGATAAAGTTACCGTAAGAAAGGTAGATCATCCAGGAGAATATCACTAATTTAAGACTTAACCCATATTGCAAGCCCTCCGCCCCTCCCCCTAGCACATAACCAATTATCTTTAGTGCTAATTCCTACAAGAGAGAAAAAAGGCATTTTTTTTTCTTCTGGTTTTTTTAATTCCTTATTAAAGACTGGAAAACTACTAATACTAATTTTCAATTCTTCAAAATAAAAAGCCAATAAAGGTCTAAGCCCTTTTAATTCTGCACTGCCTATAAAAGTAATATTTAATAATCCGAAATTAATTGAATTTTTTATTTCATAATTTATTTGATCCTCTTTATTCTTATTTTTTAATTCGAGTCTTGCCGACAATACTTGGAGGATAGAACTGGGTATATTTTTGATTTCATCTGACTCCTTTCCCCATACATACTTAAACTTCCATATTCCTAACAATTCCTCATACACAATTCCGCTGCCGTTTTTTTGAGAATTTTTTTCTAAAAGTTTTATCTCATTAATATTTGGAAAGTTTTTCATAATAGATTTTAATCTAAGAATCAAATACTAAGATAACTTCATAAGAATGTTCTTAGTTCAAAATCTCACCTAAAAGATTTCTTTATTTCAAAATATTTCCAAAAAAATAATTTTATGGCACACATAAGGAACAAGATCTCGTTATTATGTTTACATAAAGTAACTAAATTAATGGATTTTATTTCAAAAAGCCAAGGATACATTCCTCTAAAAGCTGTCCCTTACATATTTTTCCTGGCTGTTGTACTAAGTATTACAACTTCAACTAATACATTTGTCTAAAACTAATTAGTTTTACGAGAAGAGTGAAGTAAATATTTAATGGAAAAGTACGATGTTGTAATAATAGGCAGTGGAATAGGTGGATTATGTTGCGGTTCAATTCTCGCTTTATCAGGCAAAAAAGTTCTTATATGTGAAGCTCATACCCAGCCAGGAGGCGTTGCCCACAGTTTCAAAAGAAATGGTTACACTTTCGAATCAGGTCCTTCATTGTGGAGTGGAATAGGTAAATGGCCGACAACTAATCCCCTAGGGCAAATTCTTAAGTTACTTGATGAAGAAGTCGAACTATTTCAATACAAAGGTTGGCAAGTAATTATCCCAGAAGGCAAATTCAATCTTGATGTGGGTGAAGAACCTTTTAAACAAGTAATTAAAACTTTAAGAGGTGAGAAATCTGTAAAAGAATGGGAATCATTTATTTCCGGAATTAAACCCCTTAGCCAAATAATAAATGAAATACCTTTATTATCTTTTTCTCCCGAATCGATAAATTTCTTAGATCTTATAAATTTAACCTCAAAATTTTTACTTAATATCAATCAAATACCAAAAATTAATAAGGGATTTGGGGATTTAGTAAATAATCATCTAGAAGATCCTTTTCTCAGAAATTGGGTTGATTTATTGAGCTTTTTGATAAGTGGTATGTCAATGCATGATACGAATACAGCTGCGATGGCTACTTTATTTAAAGAATGGTTTGAACCAAATTCATACCTTGAATACCCCAAGGGAGGTAGTGAATCTATCGTAAAAGCCTTAATTAATGGATTTAAAAAAAATGGAGGAGAATTAATTCTCTCTTCGAGAGTAAAGACAATTAACTTCAATAAAAATTTAGCTACAGGTATAACTCTTAATAATGGTTCTAGTTATAGTTGTGAATCCGTTGTCACTAATACTGACGTTTGGAATTTAAAAAAGTTAATTCCAAATGAAATTTCAAAAAAATGGAATACTAAAGTTTTGAACCCTAGTAAATGTGATTCTTTCCTTCATATACATCTAGGTTTTGATGCTGATGGTCTTGAAGATCTGCCAATACATGCAATACATGTTGATGAGTGGGAAAAAGGTATAACCGCAGAAAGAAACATAGCTGTATTTTCAATACCATCTGTTTTAGATAAAAATATGGCCCCTAAAGGGAAACATGTTCTTCATGGATATACTCCCGCAAACGAACCTTGGGAAATTTGGGAAAATCTAAATCCAAAGGAATTAGAATATAGAAATTTGAAAGAAGAAAGATGTTCAATATTCCTTAATGCAGTGCGAAAATTCATACCTGACATAGATGAAAGGATTAATTTAAAGATGCTAGGAACCCCAATCACTCATAAAAAATTCACCAATACTTATTGCGGTAGTTATGGCCCTGCATTATCTGCAGCAAAAGGTCTTTTCCCAGGCTGCAAAACTCCAGTGAAAAATTTATTTACTTGCGGTGCAAGTACATTTCCGGGTATTGGAATTCCTGCTGTTTCAGCAAGTGGTGCTTACGCAGCTGAAAAAATTATTGGTAAAAAAGAATTTAAAACTCTTCTTAAGAAAATAAATTTATAAATCAAGTTCTTTTTTATAACTCTACAAATACTTAGTTAAGAAATAAGAATAAAGAAAGCAAAATCGTTCAATAATGATAATCTTTATCTGAACATAAACTTAACTTATAGCTCTTATATGTTTTTCTTATCAATTCCTCAAGCTTGGCATTTAGTTGGCACTTGGTCAGAACAACTTCCAAGCGAGTCAAATCTCATAGGAATGGGTCAAACAGAATTAATGATGACTTTACATTCAATATTCGTTCCTCTCTTACTTGTAATTTCATATTACCTATTCAATAGACTTAATAAAAAAGAATCAAAGAAAATTAAAGGATAATCATTTAAGGTTTATTTAGCTGAACTTCTTCTAACTACTTTTCTGCCTGTAGAAGTATCAACTCCGCTTGAATCTTTAGTTTGTGAATTAGTTTCAACATTATCAACTTCACTCTTATCCATTTCTGCGCAAACACCAACTACCATGGCAGCTTGCATTTGATCTGGCAAATCTCCAATAGTTAATAAGGCTTTTAAAACTAATTGAAGTCGAGTTTGCCGATCTATTTCAGGTCTTAGTTTTTTTACGGTATTCCAAAGTTCTTGGGTAACTTCTTTTAAAAGTTCTCGATCTACAGCCAAATTAATCCTTCTTGTATTTCTACTAATCTAACAAAAAATTGGATCTCGTAAAATAATATTCAATAAAAAGATTATTAGTTAATGTTTTTCTATCCGAATACAAGTTGCATTTGTTGATGCAATTCATTCTTCTCTTGCAAAAGTTCATCTTTTTCAATCTTTTTTAGAGTAAAAGTTCTATAAAATTTTTTTTGAATCTTTATTGGAGTATTTTCAAACTTTGCATTTTTGCTTGTTAGAGAATTCCACTCTTTTGAATTAAAAGGGGCATAAGGAGAAGATGAAAACAATTTCATATCTTAATAATACATCTGTACTAATAATAGTACATTTTTACTATAATGCAACAACTGCGTCCACTTTTCTGAATTTCAAAGTATCCTTATGAATGGATTGATTTTATTTATCTAATTTAAAGGAATTATAAGTTTGATAAATGAATAAACGTATCAAAAGTAACTTACTGATCCCTTTTTTTAGTGTCTTAAGACTTTTCTTACTTAAAAACCTTTTAAATTAGTTAATTTGTTGAAATTAACATTGACAAGATATATTTTGCAATCCTTCCTATAAAAAGAATAATGAAATTGATCAAAATGCTTCTTAGTAATACAAAAAGACTAAAGATCCAAGGAATAATTAAAAGAATTGCTCAAGATAAATCAATTACATTAGAAGAAAGGATATATGTTGAGAAATTTGCACACCATAATTCGACAATTTCTCTTTGGCTGAAAAAAGCTAACAGCTTTAGAAGGAATGGTACAAAAAATGATGGGGGGATTGATAACCTCTTACAATCATTTGGGATAGATGGACTAGATAAAGAAAATCATTTCAACCCAAATGAAGATGATATATCGGATTGGTTTGGCGGTGCTCCTGGCTGGCTAAGAAGAAGCTAGATTCATTAATTATTCAACATAGCCAGGCTATCTTACACAAATATATACTCATAAAAGATATAAATACCCAAAAAACCCATGGTATAAATTTAATCGGAACTAAATATTTTTTTGAAAAGGTTTTCATATAGATTTTTCTTTTAGATTATTTCTTCCTTACCTTTTTTGAAAATAGGTTTAATTGCTCTATTTAAAAATTAAACAACATTCGAAACCTCAAAGATATTAAATCACTTTAAGTAGATAAAAGTTAATCAGCCTTAATCATCACAATCTAAGCTACTTTATTTTTAATGTTCCTTGTAAAATTTATTATTTTTGCCTCATCATGGTCTGAATCATTCCAATATTTTATAAGTCTTTCTAATTCATCAATCCTCTTTTTGGCATTTGCAATTTTTTCAGTAGTTGTCATATAAAATTTTTATCTATCCAATTAATGCATGAAAAAAAAATATTTCAATGGAAGTAACAATTTTTAGAATATAAATATTAATTTTTGGTTAATTATTTAAATATACTATAGCCCTCAAGTAGCTGAGTAATTATACTTAAATAAAAACGAATTTTATGAAGAAATTAAATTCTTTAATTTTGAATAGTACTGTTAGCTTCTTAGACTTCATATACTCAGGTAGATCTTTACAACGATTTTGGGTTTTAGAAGTAATAGCTAGATCACCTTATTTTGCATTTCTTTCAGTTCTTCATTTTAAAGAATCCCTAGGTATTAAAAATGAGAAGACAATGATTTTAATGAAAGAACATTTTTATCAAGCTATTAACGAAACTGAGCATCTTAAAGAAATGGAGAAAAGAGGAGGAGATAGGTTCTGGATTGATAGATTTTTTGCGAGACACCTTGTGCTTGTCTATTACTGGATCATGGTTTTTTATTATTTCCTCTCTCCAGCTAATGCTTATGATGTCAACATAAAAATAGAAGAACATGCATTTGAAACTTATTCCAAATATTTAATAGATAATCCAAATGATCAAAAAATAAAAGAAATTGCTCAAGATGAATTAAATCATGTTCAAGAACTTAACGAAGCTTTGTCAATGCTTACGACAGTTTAGATTATTGCTGAGAAATCTATTAGCAATATTGAGAGTATCGCAGAAGAAGAAATTAATCCTAGGCTAATCATTAAGGAGACATAACCTTTTTTTCTAGGCAATTTATAAAAAGATATTCCAATAATTAATAGCATTATTAATGAGAAAAAAATTATAATTTTCTCATTTACTAAATTGAGATGTATAACAAAATTTTTTTCTACAAAAAATTTAAGAAATTCAGATAAAACTAATTCTTCTTCTATTTTTTTAAAATAGTCAAATGAGCTTATAAAAGCAGAACTTAATAAAGATAATGCAACCAGTGCAGTAACTGGTTTTGTTAACCTATTAAGTGTTCTGTTAAAACTTGCCAATAAGATAAGAATAAATAAAGAGGTTACTAAAGGTATTAAAGGTATAAGAGTTGTTGAATTTATGAAATTTCCCACGAAAATAATATGTATCTTACTTAAAATTTTATATTATTTCGACGCGTTATTTTATTAAATAAAATTTTTTAAAATCTAAAATGTAATTAGTACCTATTGCATTCTGTGTAAATTGATACCAAAATTTAATTAGTATTGAAAAATAAAATGTTAGCCATTTCTGAAATTATTATTGCAAGTGCTATCTTCCTAGGAATTGTATATTGGGAAGTTAAATTCCTATATACCAAGACTACTGTGGCGAAATGAATTTACTCAAAGCAGGAAAATTAAAAAAGTAGAAAATTTAAATAAAATTTAAGAATTTAATTTGACAAAAAAAGCAATAAATATGAGAGAATAAACACAAATTTCAAATCCCTTTAATGAGCGAAGTCCAAGATTCTAATACTAACTCAACTCAACAGCAACAACAGCAACAGCAACAATCCTATTCAGACAGCAAAATTAATTCTGCTGAGAGCGAGAGACTTTATCTTGAGATGAAAGAAGCTTGGCTTTAAATTTAATTCGTCTTTGAAATATTATTTCTTTAATTTTTTTTTTAATTTTGAAGTAATCAATACTTTTTTATTTTCTATACCCATTAAATTTTGTTTAACCGCAAGAGTAATTTTTGAGAAAATTAAAGCAGTTAGAAAAAATTAACGGAAGACTCGCAATGGGAGGGTTGATATATTTAGTTTTTACAAAATTGATTTCCAACCGTGCCGACATATTAGACCAGCTTAAATCTTATTTAATTTAAGAAATGAAGTAGAAATATTATCCAGGAATATTTCTTTCTATATAAGCGTCAGTTAAAGCTAGAATTAATCCCAATAATGTTGAAAATATAACAATTTCAGTTGATTCCATTTTATTTTATTTTTGAATTACCTCTAGCTTGCTAAATAATTCAAAGTTCAGCAACAAAACTAATAACTTACTATAGTACGTATATACTATTAGTTATTTATTGTGAGCTCAGCAACTCCTGAGTTTCTTTTCGTTAGGCCTGGTGATTATGTCGCAATTAAAAAAGAAAATTGCGAAGATACTAAGGAAAAGGATGAAAATTTTTGGGTCGGTCAAGTTATCGACTGTATTGGAGGAGCTAGAAATCCAAATTCATGGACCTTGTTTCAAGTTGCCAATATTGACAATGGAGAGATCACTATAATCAACGCCGATATTGTAGAAAAAATTTTGAAACCTTCTGTAAGTTAATCTTACTCAAACAAGCTTCTTTAAGTATTACAGAAACAAAAGAGGGAATGAACGCTTTAAAGGAAATCACCCCAGTTCCAAACAGGCAAGTCCGTATACTTGATTCATAGGGCAGGTAGGTTGAATGCCTTTATACATTCTGTAAGTTCTTGATATTTCCTCAAATCCCAAACTTGATAAAAGATAATTTGCATAAGGGTTCAGATTAGAGCAATCCAATAAGATTTGAGCATCTAAATCACCAACTAACTCCCTTATTAATAATTCAGCAAGCGGTGGAGTATCCGCTAAAAGAGGGCCAATTCTCCAGCCTTGCTCATTATCCTCCAATACACAAGGTCTTATCCTGCCAAATCCATGGCACATCCCATTATTATCGACAATTGCACTGACATTACCATGAGAATTTTTCAACCAGTCATTTAGAAAATGTGGCCTGGGACTAGGTTCTCTTTGATCATCATAAATTAAGACTGCTTCAGAAGAAATTTTATTACCCGGGACAACTTTAAAAGAATGAAATTGATCTTTATAGAAATTTCTCAATGGCAAATCTTGAGAACCATTTAATTTCCAACGATTTGTAATGGAAGATTTTCTAAACCCCCACTTTGCGTAATCATTTAATCTATCTGGGGCAGCCTCAAGACCAATACAATCAACATTGTTCAAATATTCGAGGGCATGTTTCCATAATCTCACCCCATATCCATTATTTCGGAATTCTTTTTTTACGATAAATAAACCTATAAAACCATATGAGGAATTATATTTTATACACGCAATAGAGCCTATAGGATTATTGTCTAGACACGCTACCCATACCCCTTGTTTATCTGTATTTCTATAAATTGATACATCATCCATTCCAGGAGAAAATCCTTCCAACCTTGCCCAGTTTGTAACTTCTGGTATTTCATTTATAGATATCAATCTAATTGTAAATTTTTCCCTCATAGAAATATACTAACCAAGAATAATTTGAATTTTTAAATGCAATATTAATAAATTTGATTACTTCTCATAAATCATTCACTTTGATTTAAGTGGCTAAAAACCTTAGTTATTTACAATTTATCCTCTGATATATTTAATACTATTCAAAGGTAAAAAATGAAAATTTCTGATAAATTTCATTTAGAAGACATTAATAGATTAAAAAATACAGTTCTCACTGGAAAAACGGAAGATATAAAATGGCGGATCCAACATCTCAATATAATTTCTAAACTTTTGGATGAAAATAAAAAAGAGATAATAAAATCACTTTTTATTGATCTCGGCAAATCTGAAATTGAAGGGCTTTCAGAAATCCTTTTAGTGAAAGAAGAAATTTCACTTATAAAAAAGAAACTCAATTCTTGGATGCGACCAAAGAAGATTGATACCCCTTTTTATCTATTTCCATCATGCTCCAAAGTTATTTATGAACCTCTTGGGTGTGTTTTAATTCTTGGTCCTTATAATTATCCATTACTTTATATTTTAAAGCCATTGGTAAATATTTTCTCAGCAGGAAATACTGCAGTTATAAAACCATCAGAGAAATGTCCTGCGACCTCAAAACTTATTAAAAATCTTACTTCCAAATATTTCCGTAAAGATGTCCTAATGACAGTAGAGGGTGATAATAAACAATCCATAAAATTAATTGAACAAAATTTTGACCACATTTTTTTTACAGGAAGTACTGAAACTGGAAAATCTATAATGAAATTAGCTTCAAAAAACTTAACTCCATTAACTCTTGAGTTAAGCGGAACAAATCCTGTAATTATTTTCAAGAATGCAAATTTAGAAGTGGCTGCAAAAAGAATTGTTTGGGGTAAATTTTTTAATTCTGGTCAATCCTGCATGGCTCCGAATCATATCTTTGTAGATAAAGAAATTGAAAATATTTTTATAGAAAAATTAAAGAAATACATAGTAAGTTTTTACGGAGATAATCCAATTATTTCCGAAAACCTATCAAAATTGGAGAAAAAACAATTTACATCAACTGTAGAAATTCTGAAACAATACGAGAAAGAAAAAAGAATTTTATTTGGGGGGACTTTTAGTAAAAAAAAGTTGAAAATATCTCCTACAATTTTAAGAATTAAATTAAATGAAACAGATATTTTGCAGAAAGAATTATTCAGTTCACTACTTCCAGTAATTGGAATTGATGATAAGGAATCAGCTTTAAAACAGATTAGTCAAACATCAAAACCCTTAGCAATCTACTTATTTGGAGGCAATAAAAAAATCCATAATCACATTTCAAAAGTAACCAGCTCTGGAACAATTTGTATAAATGATGTTATGTTACCAGTCCTTATCCCAAATTTACCGTTTGGAGGCGTTGGGCAAAGTGGTATTGGTAAATTTCATGGAGAAGAAGGTTTTCGAAATTTTTCAAATCAAAAATCTATTACTTTTAAAGGTTTTTTATTTGATTCAAATCTGCGGTATCCCCCCTATGAAAAAGTAAAGAAATTTTTAAAGTTAATTTTTCAGGTTTAAATTACTTAAATTGTTTTCAAAAACCTAGCGATTTTAAATTTAAAGATTATCTTTAAATAAATAGTGAGTTTTATGAAATTTGCATTATTAGTAATTGCCATATTTATTAATTTTTTTAATCACTCATTGATAAAATCAGAAGAAAAAATATTTTCAGCAAAAAATAAAATTGAGAATATTGCTAGAAAAGAATCAATTACTGAAGAAAAAACTGAAATAAAAAAAATTCATATTGTAAAAAGTGGAGATTCAATATCAAGTATTTCAAAATTCTATTCAATCAATAAAGATTTAATTATTAAATTGAATAACTTAAAAGATGAAAATTATATCTTTGTTGGCCAGAATCTTATTATCTCCGAATCTACTGAAAATCTCACAGAACAATCAGATTTAATTAATAATTATCATATTGTTCAAACTGGTGAAAATCTTACTATCATATCGAACAAATATAATTTAAAAGTAAAAGAATTGATAGAGATTAATAATATCAATAATCCTGATTCAATAAAAGTTGGTCAAAAGCTCACAATAAGAAAAAAGAACACAATAAATTCAGAAAAATATGAAACAACTGAAAATAAAAAAAATAATAACTTAATTGAGTTAGATAAAAAAATTTATGGTCCTTTAATTATCCAAAGTAAATCACATAAAGATATTAAAGGTAGAAAAGTTTTAAACGTACTAAATCAAGAAAATAAAAAACTGATTATTTCAATCAATTGCGATAAAAATGAATTAGATGTAAGAATACCTGGCAGGAAATGGATGGGAAGTAAGCCTGCCAAAGAAGAATTCGAAAATAATTTAATAAATGATTTTTGCTAAAACTTTTGATTAATATGTGTGAATAATTTGTCTAAGAATATTAATGATGGGTTATTCTACAAAAAGTTAAATTAATAGTAATGGCTATTTCAAGAGGAGATCTCGTAAGAGTAAAAAGACCAGAATCATATTGGTACAATGAAATAGGTAAGGTTGCTTCAGTGGATACCTCAGGTATTAAATATAACTGTGTAGTCAGATTCGATAAAGTAAATTATGCTGGGATTAGCGGAACTGATGGTGGAGCAAATACAAATAATTTCGCTGAAAGTGAATTAGAGAAAGCTTAAATAATTGCCTGAATTACCTGAAGTAGAAACAGTTCGGAGAGGTTTAGAGCAAAAACTTGATAACTTTATTATTAAAAAAGTAGAAGTCTGTAGGGATTCAACTGTTGCATTCCCAACAAACAAAAAAGAATTCATTAAAGGACTTCGAAATTCACTTATTTATAAATGGGATAGAAGAGGAAAATATTTAGTAGCTCAATTAAAAGAGGTTCAAAATGAGAATGCTCAATTTCCTCTAGAAAATTCACAAAATAACGGATTTCTTGTAGTTCATCTTAGGATGACTGGATATTTTAAATTTATTGAAAACTCAAGTAATCCCTGTAAACATACAAGAATAAGATTTTTCGATAAAAATAATGATGAGCTTAGGTACATTGACGTAAGAAGTTTTGGACAAATGTGGTGGATTAATAAAGACCTATCACTTAACAAAATAATTAAAGGATTAGGTTCATTAGGACCAGAACCATTTTCTAAAGACTTTAATGCAAATTATCTTAAGAAAGTTATTTCAAAAAGAACAAAATCTATAAAAGCTATTTTATTAGATCAAACAATAGTGGCAGGAATAGGTAATATTTATGCTGATGAAAGTTTATACTCTGCTGGCATTTCCCCTTTTAGGGAAGCTCGAACAATAAAAAAGAATGAGTTAATCAAACTCAAAGAATCAATTGTAACTGTATTAAAAAAAAGTATAGGTTCTGGGGGTACTACATTTAGCGATTTTAGAGACTTGGAAGGAGAGAATGGGAATTTTGGTTTACAGACAAATGTCTATAGGAGAACTGGAAAAGAATGTCGTAAATGTGGAAGTTTAATTGAAAGGCAAAAAATTACTGGAAGAAGTACACATTGGTGTCCTAAATGCCAAAAATAAAAAAGGGCTTACTCAAAAAGAGTAAACCCTTTTAAATATTTTTACCTGGCATTGAGCTATTTTCTCAAGGGGCTACCCCCTAAATATTTTCGCCGCTGATGCGTTTCACAACCGAGTTCGAGATGGATCGGAGTGGTTCCACATCGCCATGAACACCAGGATAGTATGAACCTTGAAAACTGCATAGAAAATTATATAAATTAAAAACAATAAATTAAGTTTATTTGGTCAAGCCCTCGGTCTATTAGTACTCCTCCGCTGCACTTGTTACCAAGCTTCCACGTAGAGCCTATCAACGGGTGTTCTTCCCGTGACCTTACTGGCTTAAGCCATGGCAATACTCATCTTGAGGTGGGCTTCCCACTTAGATGCTTTCAGCGGTTATCCACTCCGCACATGGCTACCCAGCGTTTACCGTTGGCACGATAACTGGCACACCAGAGGTGCGTTCCTCCCGGTCCTCTCGTACTAGGGAGAAATCCTCTCAATATTCCTGCGCATACACCGGATATGGACCGAACTGTCTCACGACGTTCTGAACCCAGCTCGCGTACCGCTTTAATGGGCGAACAGCCCAACCCTTGGGACCGACTTCAGCCCCAGGTTGCGATGAGCCGACATCGAGGTGCCAAACCTCCCCGTCGATGTGAACTCTTGGGGGAGATCAGCCTGTTATCCCTAGAGTAACTTTTATCCGTTGAGCGACGGCCCTTCCACGCAGAACCGTCGGATCACTAAAACCGACTTTCGTCCCTGTTCGACTTGTAGGTCTCACAGTCAAGCTCCCTTCTGCTTTTGCACTCAACGACTGATTTCCAACCAGCCTGAGGGAACCTTTGTGCGCCTCCGTTACCTTTTAGGAGGCGACCGCCCCAGTCAAACTGCCCATCAGATACTGTCCGCTTCCCGGATAACGGGTAAGCGTTAGAACCCTAGCTCTAAAAGAGTGGTATCTCACCGATGACTCAATAGTACCCACAAGCACTATTTCAACGTCTCCCACCTATTCTGCGCATTCAGAGCCCGAGCACAATATCAAACTACAGTAAAGCTTCATAGGGTCTTTCTGTCCGGGTGTATGTAGTCCGCATCTTCACAGACAATTCTATTTCGCCGAGCCTCTCTCCGAGACAGCGCGCAAATCGTTACACCTTTCGTGCGGGTCGGAACTTACCCGACAAGGAATTTCGCTACCTTAGGACCGTTATAGTTACGGCCGCCGTTCACCGGGGCTTCAGTCGCCAGCTTCACTAAAAGCTAACCAGCTTCCTTAACCTTCCGGCACTGGGCAGGTGTCAGCCCCCATACATCGTCTTGCGACTTAGCGGAGACCTGTGTTTTTGGTAAACAGTCGCTTGCGCCTCTTCACTGCGACCAGCTCTCGCTGGCACCCCTTCTCCCGAAGTTACGGGGCCATTTTGCCGAGTTCCTTAGAGAGAGTTATCTCGCGCCCCTCGGTATTCTCTACCACCCCACCTGTGTCGGTTTCGGGTACTGGCATTTGTGTCTTAACGAGTATAGGGCTTTTCTTGGAAGCATGACATCACCAACTTCGCTGCCGTAGCAGCTCGTACTCACGCCTTAGCTCAAGATGTTTTCTCCATCTCTCAAAGCCTCGAACGCTTGAACCAGTAACCAACATCTGGCCTGGCTAGCCTTCTCCGTCCCCCTTCTCAAAACACATCTGGTACAGGAATATTGACCTGTTATCCATCGACTACGCCTTTCGGCCTCGCCTTAGGTCCAGACTAACCCTCCGCGGACGAGCCTGCCGGAGGAACCCTTAGGGTTTCGGGGCATGGGATTCTCACCCATGTTTTCGCTACTCAAGCCGACATTCTCACTTCTATGCTGTCCACGTCCGCTTACGCTAACGCTTCACCCTACATAGAACGCTCCCCTACCATAAATAAATTTATCCGCAGCTTCGGTATAACGCTTAGCCCCGTTCATTTTCGGCGCAGGATCGCTCGACCAGTGAGCTATTACGCACTCCTTTGAGGATGGCTGCTTCTAGGCAAACCTCCTGGTTGTCTGGGCAATCCCACCTCCTTTATCACTTAGCGTTAATTTTGGGACCTTAGCTGGCGGTCTGGGCTGTTTCCCTCTTGACTATGGAGCTTATCCCCCACAGTCTGACTGCCTAGTTACACACAGGGTATTCAGAGTTCATATCGATTTGGTACCGCTTTCGCAGCCCGCACCGAAATGGTTGCTTTACCCCCCTGCTGGAGCACTAGACGCTACGCCTCAACGTATTTCGGGGAGAACCAGCTAGCTCCTGGTTCGATTGGCATTTCACCCCTAACCACAGCTCATCCGCTGAATTTTCAACTTCAGTCGGTTCGGACCTCCACTTGGTATCACCCAAGCTTCATCCTGGCCATGGTTAGATCACCAGGGTTCGGGTCTATAAACACTGACAAACGCCCTATTAAGACTCGCTTTCGCTGTGGCTCCACCATTTCCGGTTTAACCCGCCAGTGCCTATAAGTCGCCGGCTCATTCTTCAACAGGCACACGGTCACCCGATTAGTCGGGCTCCCATTGCTTGTAAGCTCACGGTTTCATGTTCTATTTCACTCCCCTCCCGGGGTTCTTTTCACCTTTCCCTCGCGGTACTGTTTCACTATCGGTCACACAGTAGTACTTAGCCTTACGAGGTGGTCCTCGCAGATTCACACGGAATTCCACGTGCTCCGTGCTACTCGGGATACAGCTAGGTCAACTTATCTTTCGATTACGGGGCTTTCACCCTCTGTGGCACGCCATTCAAACGCTTCTTCTAGACTTGTTGATCCATATTGCTGTCCCACAACCCCGATAGTCAAGACTATCGGTTTGGGCTGTTCCCCGTTCGCTCGCCGCTACTGAGGGAGTCGTTATTTACTTTCTCTTCCTCCAGCTACTAAGATGTTTCAGTTCGCTGGGTTAGCTCGCACCAACCTATATATTCAGTTGGCCGTACAAGGGGTTGCCCCATTCGGAAATTCCCGGATCAAAGTGTGCTTCCAACTCCCCGAGACTTATCGCAGGTAACCACGTCCTTCATCGCCTCTGTGTGCCTAGGTATCCTCCGTGAGCCCTTTGTAGCTTGACCAATAACTTCAAAATTGAAGCATCAGCTTAATAGAATTGTTATTAATGCATTCGCACAAATAATAAATCTGCATCATTAAAGATGCTTATTGTCTTTAAAAATAATCTATGCAGTTGTCAAGGTTCTCTGAAAACAATGAAAATAATTCAATGAGTCCAGCATCTTAATGATTTCATTAGGAAGCTAGATTCGTTCAGAATTTGATCACAACTCAAAACATTTCCTTTCTATAAATTATGGAAGAGGTGGTAATCAGTGGAGGTAAGCGGACTCGAACCGCTGACATCCTGCTTGCAAAGCAGGCGCTCTACCAACTGAGCTATACCCCCAACATAGAGATATGGGCCATCCTGGACTTGAACCAGGGACCTCACCCTTATCAGGGGTGCGCTCTAACCACCTGAGCTAATGGCCCAGGAAAAATAATGGGTGTGACCTAGAAAAACTTAGGAAATGAAATTCTTAATGAATTAAGAATGTGAGATACCGATCGACCTAAGGTGACAAAATAATATTAAACATTTTGTTGTCTCCCTGTTAGGAGGTGATCCAGCCGCACCTTCCGGTACGGCTACCTTGTTACGACTTCACCCCAGTCATTAGCCCCACCTTCGGCGTCCTCCTCCACAAGGGTTGGAGTAACGACTTCGGGCATGGCCAACTTCCATGGTGTGACGGGCGGTGTGTACAAGGCCCGGGAACGTATTCACCGCAGTATGCTGACCTGCGATTACTAGCGATTCCTACTTCACGTAGGCGAGTTGCAGCCTACGATCTGAACTGAGCCACGGTTTATGGGATTTGCTAGCTCTCGCGAGTTTGCTGCCCTTTGTCCGTAGCATTGTAGTACGTGTGTAGCCCAGGGTGTAAGGGGCATGATGACTTGACGTCATCCACACCTTCCTCCGGTTTATCACCGGCGGTCTTTCTAGAGTGCCCAACTAAATGCTGGCAACTAAAAACGTGGGTTGCGCTCGTTGCGGGACTTAACCCAACATCTCACGACACGAGCTGACGACAGCCATGCACCACCTGTCACTGCATTCCCGAAGGCACCCTCAAATTTCTAAGAGGTTCGCAGGATGTCAAACCCTGGTAAGGTTCTTCGCGTTGCATCGAATTAAACCACATACTCCACCGCTTGTGCGGGCCCCCGTCAATTCCTTTGAGTTTCACACTTGCGTGCGTACTCCCCAGGCGGAACACTTAACGCGTTAGCTACGACACCGAAGGGGTCGATTCCCCCGACACCTAGTGTTCATCGTTTACGGCCAGGACTACAGGGGTATCTAATCCCTTTCGCTCCCCTGGCTTTCGTCCATGAGCGTCAGTAATGGCCCAGCAGAGCGCCTTCGCCACTGGTGTTCTTCCCGATATCTACGCATTTCACCGCTACACCGGGAATTCCCTCTGCCCCTACCATACTCAAGCCTTTCAGTTTCCACTGCCATGATGGAGTTAAGCTCCACGTTTTAACAGCAGACTTGAAAAGCCGCCTGCGGACGCTTTACGCCCAATAATTCCGGATAACGCTTGCCACTCCCGTATTACCGCGGCTGCTGGCACGGAATTAGCCGTGGCTTATTCCTCAAGTACCGTCATATCTTCTTCCTTGAGAAAAGAGGTTTACAGCCCAGAGGCCTTCTTCCCTCACGCGGCGTTGCTCCGTCAGGCTTTCGCCCATTGCGGAAAATTCCCCACTGCTGCCTCCCGTAGGAGTCTGGGCCGTGTCTCAGTCCCAGTGTGGCTGATCATCCTCTCAGACCAGCTACTGATCGAAGCCTTGGTGAGCCATTACCACACCAACTAGCTAATCAGACGCGAGCTCATCCTCAGGCGAAATTCATTTCACCAGTAGGCATATGGGGTATTAGCGGTCGTTTCCAACCGTTATCCCCCTCCTGAGGGCAGATTCTCACGCGTTACTCACCCGTCCGCCACTAACCCGAAGGTTCGTTCGACTTGCATGTGTTAAGCACGCCGCCAGCGTTCATCCTGAGCCAGGATCAAACTCTCCGTTGTGTTCAAATCCTTTTGTAGATAAATCTACTCAATATGAATTGCATTAACCAAATAAAAATAAGATTGACTTAAAGTTATTTAGGTTCAGCCTCCTTAAATAGTTAAGGATTACTTTGAGTGCACATTAAAAATATTTCAAAGTGACTTTCCAAGATCTCAGATCCGTTGGTTTTCAAAAAACTAAAAGTTAGCAATTGAAAACAATTTATGTATTCTTGACGGGACCTCACACCTTTATTGCAAATACATCTAAAAATTACCAAATATTAATTTGATAAAGTTTTGACACAATAAAAGCATCAGTTCCTAAGTTTTTAAATTTTCTAGGTACCGAGTTAAACAACAATTGTATAACTCATTTTGAAGGGAAAACCCTTCTTCTGGTTGAAAAAAATGACCGAAATCAAATTTCCAAAAAATTCAATCGTTTTCTCAAAATCAGATTTAAGATAATTGTTTGAATAATGCAAAAAGTTATTTTTTGCCCAGAAGAAAATACTAAACCATCTGACTGTAATTGTGCAACCTTTTATACAAAAAATTTTTATTAATTTTTTATTTGTTCAAAGTCTCTTTTAATAACTAGGCTTAAATAAAGGGATATAAATGAAATGGCAGAAAGATTTAGTCAAAAAAATTTAAGAGTAAGACCAAGTTCAGATGAAGAGAAAATTGTAACAAATGCAAAAAAACACTTTGAAAAGACTTTAGTCGAAATATCAGGTGAATTAGCAGGAAGTGTAGCGGCACTAGAACACCCAACAAAAAATAAAAAGTTAAATTACGGAGAAATTTTTTTAAGAGACAATGTTCCAGTAATGATTTACCTCATTACTCAAAAACGATACGAAATTGTAAAAAAGTTCCTTACTGTATGTCTTGAGTTACAAAGCACTAATTATCAAACACGTGGAGTATTTCCTACGAGTTTCGTTGAAGAAAATGGAAAGCTTATTGGAGATTATGGTCAGAGATCAATAGGGCGGATTACTTCAGCAGATGCAAGTTTATGGTGGCCCATTTTATGTTGGTATTATGTCAATAAAAGTGGTGATTATGCCTTTGGAAAAAGTCAAAGCGTTCAAAGAGGTATTCAACTTTTATTAGATTTAGTGCTGCATCCAACATTTGAGGGTACTCCTGTACTTTTTGTCCCAGATTGCGCATTTATGATTGATAGACCTATGGATGTGTGGGGAGCACCTCTAGAAGTTGAAGTTTTACTTCATGGATGTCTGAAAAGTTGCATAAACTTAATGGAATTAAGTCGAGCAGATCATGTAAGTAGACTATTAGATCAACGACTTATTCTTACAAATCAATGGGTTAAGGATTTAGGAAGTTTTCTCTTAAAACATTATTGGGTTACCAGCCAAACAATGCAAATTTTAAGAAGAAGGCCAACTGAGCAGTATGGAGATGATCAACACTTCAATGAATTTAATGTACAACCTCAAGTAGTTCCTTCATGGCTACAAGATTGGTTAGAGAATAGAGGTGGTTACTTAATAGGAAATATTAGGACAGGAAGACCAGACTTTCGATTTTACAGTTTAGGTAATTCTTTAGCATGCATGTTCGGAATACTGCCACCTGAAGAACAAAGAGCTTTATTTAGATTAGTTTTACATAACAGACAGCATTTGATGGCTCAAATGCCTATGAGAATTTGTCATCCTCATATGGATGTCGAAGAATGGCAAAATAAAACTGGATCGGATCCAAAGAATTGGCCTTGGAGTTACCATAATGGTGGGCATTGGCCAAGTTTACTTTGGTTTTTTGGTGCAGCAGTTCTATTGCATCAAAAAAATTATGGTTCTGATGATGTTATTCTCATGGAAGAAATGAAATCTTTAATAGAGGAATCATATTGGTGTCAACTTAATCAATTACCTAAGCAAGAATGGGCAGAATATTTTGATGGTCCTACAGGTACTTGGGTTGGGCAACAATCAAGAACTTATCAAACCTGGACAATTGTTGGATTTTTATTAATGAATCATTTTCTAAGAAATGAGTATAACGATCTAGATATGTTTAAAATTTAATCCTAAAATAATCCTAAAGTTAGCGATTTATCAATTGGCAAGCATGCTCCAATACCTAGATATATAGTTAGAAAAGTGCCGAATAGGAAAAAACACATCGCTATTGGTCTTCTAAATGGATTTGAGAATTTATTAACGTTTTCGATAAAGGGTAAAATCATTAATCCAAGTGGAATTAATGTTTGAAGTGCGATACCTAAAAGTTTGTTAGGAACTACCCTAAGAATTTGGAAAACTGGGTATAGGTACCATTCGGGGAGAATTTCTAAAGGGGTAGCAAATGGATTTGCCTTGTCTCCAAGCATTGCAGGATCAAGAACCGCTAGTCCCACTACGCAGGCGATAGTACCCAAAATAACCACTGGGAAAATATATAGTAAATCATTGGGCCAAGCTGGTTCACCATAATAATTATGGCCCATACCTTTAGCTAATTTTGCTCTTAATTTTGGATCTGATAAATCTGGTTTTTTTAACGTAGACATAAGGGAGTCTTGTAATGGTTTTAGTATAAAAGTTTATAAGGGACCTGAAATACCCTGTTTACGAATCATCAAAAAGTGCATCAACATGAAAACGGCTAATGACCAGGGTAAGACGAAAGTATGAAGGCTATAAAATCTTGTAAGAGTTGACTGACCAACACTTTCTCCCCCTCTGAGCAGTTCGACCATAAAATCACCAATTACTGGAATTGCAGCAGGTACACCTGAAACAATTTTAACTGCCCAATAACCTACCTGATCCCAAGGCAAAGAATATCCCGTCACTCCAAAAGCAACTGTTATGACTGCCATTACAACACCTGTCACCCAAGTTAATTCTCTAGGTCTTTTGAAACCGCCGGTAAGATAAACTCTAAATACATGAAGGATTAACATCAAAACCATCATTGATGCACTCCATCTATGAACAGATCGTATTAACCACCCAAAGCTTACATCGGTCATCAAATAACTTACTGAACTATAGGCTTGCGTAACTGTTGGCTTATAGTAAAAAGTCATTGCAAAACCTGTTGCAAATTGAATTAGGAAGCATACTAAAGTTATGCCACCTAAACAATAAAAAATATTTACGTGAGGGGGTACGTACTTGGAAGTTACGTCGTCGGTTATGTCTTGAATTTCAAGTCTTTCTTGAAACCAGTCATAAACAGATGAAGAATTCGCCATCCAAAAAAAAATTAGCTTTGATATAAAGAGCTTACTTAAAATTCTTATACTTGGTGTTAACACTTAACCCAATGAATTCATCTTTTAACAAACTTTTAACATTCAAAACTTTGATCACTGCATCAATGATCATAATTTTTTCTATCAATCTTTTATTTATTGAAAAAGTGGATGCTCTCAGTGATACCAAGCAATTAGTCCTAGATGCATGGACCTTGGTGAATGAGGGCTTTTATGACCCAGAAAAGTTTGAAGAGATACAATGGAAGAGAATTAGACAGAAAACATTACAGAAACAAATTGAAACAACTGAAGAGGCTTATTCCGCAATTGAAGACATGTTAAGACCTCTAGAAGATCCTTACACAAGAATTTTACGCCCAAAAGATTATGAACTCCTTAGATCAAGTAATTTTGGAAGTGAGATTAATGGAGTTGGACTCCAATTAGGTGAAGATGATGAAGACAAAAAAATTAAGGTTATTTCAACTCTTGGAGGATCTCCAGCCGAAGAGGCTGGAATAGTTAGCGGAGACTTCATAGAAAAAGTTGATGGAATTTCATCCAAAGAATTAGGCCTTGCTAATACTGCCTCTAAGTTAAGGGGTGAATCAGGAACTAAAGTTCTGGTTGAAATCTCTTCGGAATCAGGAGAAATTAGGGAGGTAGATCTAGAGAGGAGATCAGTAGATCTAAGACCAGTTAGAACAAAAAGATTAAGAGACGATTCACACACAATAGGATATTTAAGGATAACTCAATTCAGCGAAAGCGTACCCAAAAAAGTTGAAGAGGCACTTCAAGAGTTAAAAGAGAAAGAGGTTGAGGGGTTAATCTTAGATCTTAGAAATAATTCAGGTGGACTAGTAAGCTCAGGTATTGCAGTTGCAGACTCATTATTAAGTGAGAAACCTGTGGTAGAGACAAAAAATAGAGATGGAATCAAAGATGCAATAATTTCTCAAAAGGAGATATCTTTTGATGGACCAATGGTGACTTTGGTTAATAAAGGTACTGCGAGTGCTAGTGAAATACTTGCTGGTTCTTTACAAGATAATGAAAGATCAATTCTTATGGGAGAAAAAACTTATGGGAAAGGTTTAATTCAATCCTTAAAAAGTTTGGGAGAAGATAGTGGTATTGCCATAACAGTTGCCAGTTATTTAACTCCTAAAGGTAATAATATTCAAGGTCAAGGTATGACGCCTGACAAAATACTTGACCTTCCTGATTCAAGTGAATATGGAAGTGCTGATGACAAATGGGTAAAGAATGCAGAATTATTTCTAGAGTCACTCCTAGAAAAAGAAAAACTTTCATTTCAATCTAGTCAATTAAGCAATGAAGGAATAAAACCTTGAGATGGCAAAAGATTGACAATAAAAAATCTTAAAAATTATGCGTATCAAAAGAGTTTTTCATGATCCAATTCATAAAGAAATAGTATTTGATTCAGGTAAGCCTGAAGAATTAATGGTTTTGGAATTAATTGATACAATTGCTTTTCAAAGATTAAGAAGAATAAAACAACTAGGACCGGCATTTTTACTTTTTCATGGTGCTGAATCGAGTCGATTTACCCATTCAATTGGCGTTTTTTGTATCGCAAGAAAGATCTACAAAAAGTTAATTGAAAATAAACCTTCATTTTGTGAAAATAAATTTGTTCTTTATGGAGCAGCTTTATTGCATGATTTAGGTCATGGACCTTTAAGCCATACCAGTGAAACAATATTCGAGCATAACCATGAACAATGGTCTCAAAACTTAGTTAAAAATTATTCTCCAATAAATTCAATACTTAAAAAGTATGACAAAGAATTACCGAGGCAAATTGGGGGATTATTTCAGTCAAAGCAACTATTTTCACAACCTTTAAAAACATTAATTAGTAGTGAAATAGATTGCGATCGTCTCGATTATCTTTTACGAGATAGTTACAACACCGGCACTAACTATGGCTTAGTAGATTTAGAAAGAATTATTTCAGCTCTTACTTTTTCACCTGATGGAAATATCGGAATCAAACCAAAAGGAATTATCGCTATTGAGCATTTCTTAGTACTAAGAAACTTAATGTACAGAACAATCTACAATCACAGAATAAACGAAATATCAACATGGATTCTTGAAAAAATAATTTACACAATAAAACATAATTTTGAAAAAAAAATTTGGTTGGATAATTCTCTGCATAAATGGATATTTTCCCCTGAAAAAGTTGATTTTGATGATTTTATAAGAAATGACGATATAACGTTTTATTACCATTTGATGAGATGGAAAGATGAATCATTTGAGCCACTTTCTACACTATGCAAAATGTTTATTGACAGAGATTTGTTAAAGGCATCTGACATAAGTTTTTTAAGTAAATTAAATAGAATAAAAATCCTTGCTTTTGCAAGAAAATTATGTGAAAAAAATGGTTATAATTCAGAAATTTTTTGTGGGATTAAGGAGAGGTCATTTAAAGGTTTTGAATCTAACAATGCACTTAAAATATGGGATGGCACTTATCAAAGCTCATTAGAAAATAGTTCTGCATTAATAAAAACTTTAATGAGATCTGAGGAAAGCTCTTTAATTATTTATCCAGGTATGTTCAAAAATGAAATTAAAGATGAAATTTCATTAATAAAAAATAATTCCTCGATCTAATTCCATGGAAATCGTTTTAAGTAACACTAAAAGTAATTTTTTAGAAATTTATTCTTTGTTTGATTTAGATAATATCCATGAAACTTTCAAAGAATTTTCTTCCTTGAAGGGACCTCTGGATGCAGAAATTTTCGCACTCAATGAGACAATAAGTTCTCATCAATTATCAAAATTAAAAAATCATTTTGACAAAATTAATATTCGTTCCCTTCAAATTTTCTCAAATAATAGGAATACAATATTAAGTGGAAAATCCTTAAAAATACATTCAACTTTTTTTAAAGAACAAGAGATTGATAATAAGCTACTATTATTTAAATCAAAAAAGAAAGAGGATATTCTTCACGAAGGTACACTACGATCGGGTGACAGAATATCTTCAAATGGAAACCTATGCATTATTGGAGACGTCAATCCAGGAGCAATAGTTTCCGCAAAAAAAAACATTTATGTATGGGGTAAATTACTAGGGGTCGCATTCGCAGGAAAAAGTGGTAATAAAAATGCCTCTATTGCATCACTTTATTTAAATCCTTTACAGTTAAGAATCGCAGATGTAATAGCTATTGGGCCCAAGGATAAGCCCAAAAATTGCTATCCAGAAATTGCGGTAATAGATAAACAAACGATAATTATCAAACCTCACATAATCGAAACTAAAAATTAATCAATGATTTGCAATAAATTAATTCAAAATATATAAATTTAAGAATTACTTAATAATTAAAATATTTAACTTTTTGAATGTGGCTTTATTATTTGGAAAATCATTAAAATCGTGGGGAAAAATACTCGCACAATATTAATTTGTTCAGGTAAAGGGGGGGTTGGCAAAACCACTTTAACTGCAAACCTAGGCATAGCACTTGCTAATAGCGGAGCAACAACTGCTGTATTAGATGCTGATTTTGGCTTAAGAAATTTAGATCTTCTTCTTGGATTAGAAAATCGTATTATCTATACAGCTCAAGATGTTCTTGACAAGAATTGTCGTCTTGACCAAGCGTTGGTTAGACATAAAAAAGAACCTAATCTTGCTCTTCTACCAGCTGGTGATCCAAGGATGTTGGATTGGATGAAGCCAGAAGATATGAAAAAAATTAGTGAACTGCTTAGTGAGAAATTTGATTTTGTCTTAGTAGATTGTCCTGCTGGTGTAGAAGATGGCTTTAAAAATGCTCTTGCAGCTTGTAAAGAAGCTATTGTTGTTACTAACCCAGAGTTATCTGCAGTACGGGATGCCGATAGAGTAATAGGGATTCTTAATACTTCTGATATTGAGCCTATTCAGCTTGTAATAAACAGAGTTCGTCCCAACATGATGGCAAGTCAAGAAATGTTATCTATCGATGATGTCCAAGGTATACTATCTTTGCCTTTGTTAGGCATTGTTTTAGAAGATGAACAGGTGATTATAAGTACAAATAGAGGAGAGCCACTGACACTTACAGATGGTAGATCTCCAGCAAAAAAATGTTATTTGAATGTTTCTCAAAGGCTTACAGGAAAGGAAGTGCCAATTATTGACCCAAAGAATGAGGGGAAAAGTCTTAAAGATAAATTTATGAGATTAATGCAAACAAAGGTTTTTTAAAATGATGACACTCAGAGATCTTATCAACAAATTACTAGGCAGAGAAACAGCTAGTGCCAATACAGCTAGAGAAAGATTACAACTTGTGCTTGCTCACGACAGAGTTGATATGAGTTCTTTAACAACTGACCTTTTGGATAAAATGAGAAAAGAAATTCTTGATGTTGTTGCAAAATATGTTGAGATTGATTTTGAAGAGGTGGCAGTAAGTTTAGAGACAGAGGACAGAATGACTGCATTAGTAGCAAATTTACCAATCAAAAGAACTATTACAGGAGAAATAAAGTTTAAAAAAAATGATAAGAATGATAAAAGCGAAAAAAATATCAAAAAGTAATAAATTTTAAAAAGCACCAAAAAATACTAAGATTGATCCACCTTAATTGTAAGATGGTAATTATGCCGGCTTAGCTCAGTGGTAGAGCAGCGCTTTTGTAAAGCGAAGGTCATCAGTTCAAATCTGTTAGCCGGCATTTTTATTTTTTAATTCTATTCAGTATCCTTTGTTGAAAATAAAAATATCAAACCTAACAGAGCAATGAAAAGAAACGATCTTATTTCTAGAACATCTTCAAAAAAAGATGCTAGGGGTTCAAATATCCAATGAGAAAAAAATTGAATTAATAAAACAAAAAATAATAATAAAAACATTAATACAATTCTCTAACTAATAGTTCTCCTTCTCTAATTAGTCTCCAATCTCCACTTTTCTTCCAAAATATAATAGTACTAGCTTTTCCACTAATTTTTTCCCAGGGGACAGGGGCCAAGATTTTTACAGAAGGGAAGTCTAAAGCAATGCCCTCAACTGTAATTGATCCTTTTAAACCTGAAATATTTGCACTTGAAGTTAATAATGGGCCTGTTTCTCTCATAAGAGATTGAGCCATATGTGAATTTGGAATCCTCAACCCTAGAGTAAGATCATTGCTTGTGAGGATTGTAGTCTGCTTTTCTGAAGCAGGAATAACCATTGTCAGAGCTCCAGGCCAATATTTTGAAGCTATATTTTCGAAATCTTCTTTAGCTGATTCCTGAACATAATCAACCAATTGTTCCTGTTCTGAGCCCATAAGAATTAAGGGTTTATCTCTATCTCTTTTTTTAAACTCATAAATAATATTTGAAAATTTTGGCAAGCATCCAATTGCAGGTAATGTGTCAGTTGGAAAAATTATAGGTAAACCACTTTTAAGAGTCTTCAAGGCATTTTTGTAGTCTACTAAATTCATTAAGTTTTCAACCTAGAATAATTTATTTATATCTTCCAATAGTAAACCTACCAATACCTGAAAGATCTTTAACAATTTCTATTGATGTAAATTTATTTTTAATAAATAGTTGTTTTACTTTTTCGCCTTGATCAAAATGATTTTCTAAAATTAGCCAACCCTTCTCTTTTAAAAATAATGGTGCCTTTTGTATTATTTCCCTAATATGATTTAAACCATCCTCGCCTCCTAATAAAGCAACTTTAGGTTCGAAATTTTTAACTTCTTTGGGTAATTTTTCATAAGTATCTCTAGGAATATATGGCGGGTTTGAAATTCCGAGGTCAAATTTACCTTTAAAACTCTCAAGAGGTGACCACCAATTTCCACAATAAAATTTCAAATTTGATTGTTTAGAAGTATTTATATAATTTTTAGTGGCTACTTCTAATGCATCTTGATCTATATCAGTTGCCACTCCATTGCTCAATGGATAAGCCAATGCCAAAGCAATACTTATAGCACCTGATCCAGTTCCTAATTCAGCAAAAAATAATTTTTCTGACTTCTTTCGAAATATATTGAAGACAATATCAACTATTAGCTCTGTATCTGGCCTGGGAATGAGTACTTTGTTTGTAATTTTTAATTTTAAGTCTCTCCAAAAAGTTATTCCACAAAGATATTGGATTGGACAAGATTTTAGTAGATGATCGTCCCAAACAGATTCTAAAAATTCTAAGTTTTTTTTTAAATGTAAGTTTCCCTCAGGATTTATGCTTATCAAATTTTGATCACTAGTCGGTATACCACCTATACAATCAATTAAAACAGCAAAAGATTGTTGATCTCCTCCTTTAAAAAGTTGCTTTTTCTTCCAAAATAAAAATTCTTTTACAGAAATGCAAAGCATTTATTATACAATTTAACGTTTTGGCCCAAGTCTACCTTTACTAGAGTCAGAGTAGAAGCTTGATTTTTCTCCGTCTTGAGTAGAAATAAATAGGCCTATAAGGAAAATTGTTGGCACCCCTACAAATAAAAGACTAGCTACAAATCCAAAGTTAGTTGTTTCCATTTAATTGATGGTTCTATTTTATGTATTAAGACTATAAACATATAACTTGGAATAAAGTGGAAAAATAAACAAATTTTATAAACTGATTAACAGTCTTAAACAATTAACGAGGTAATTTTTTATTTTCACTAATTTTTTTTAGTTCTTCCAAATTTGAAGGGGGAGACTGTGGTTTTGTTAAAATTACCGCAGAGGATTTTATCAATGTTTGGCAAGCAAGTCGCCAATTTTCTGGTCTATTTTTGAGTTTTTCTTCTTCAACAGAAGTAAGAGGGCTCAAGGAATTTTTGTTTCCACCTTCCACTGAAATAAAACAAGTACTGCATTGTCCTGCTCCTCCGCAGTTTCCTAAGATACCTTTTAATCCATAAAGTTGTAAGTTTTCTTTCATTACCAATTCCCTTAAATTTTCACCTGGATTGCATTGAACTTCTAAATCCTCACGAATAAATCTGATAGTTGCCATTTTTTTTAGTTATTTTTCTTATTTTGGCGTTTTACTTTGAGAATTGTGACCAAAATATTAACAATTTTTAGCCAAAAATTCCCTCTAAACTCAGTCATGCAAACTGATTTGCCCAATTTTTGCGAGAAAATAAATTTATTTACAAAAATCCCTCAAAGGCTAAAAAACCCTTACTATCGTGATGTTTAGCTGTTTATTCAGCATAGTTACTAGAAATTAACCGATGGGATTGCCTTGGTATCGAGTTCACACAGTAGTTATTAATGACCCAGGTCGACTACTTGCTGTGCATCTTATGCATACTGCATTATTAGCCGGCTGGGCCGGTTCTATGGCTCTTTATGAATTAGCCATTTTTGATCCTTCTGATGCTGTTCTCAATCCAATGTGGAGACAGGGAATGTACGTTATGCCTTTCATGGCTAGACTTGGTATCACAAGTAGTTGGAACGGATGGGATATTACGGGTGCTACGGGAGTTGATCCTGGATTCTGGAGTTTTGAAGGTGTAGCAGCAGCACACATAGTATTTAGTGGACTATTGATGTTGGCTTCGATTTGGCACTGGACATACTGGGATCTAGATCTATGGGAAGATTCAAGAACTGGGGAGCCTGCTCTTGATTTGCCAAGAATATTCGGAATTCATCTTCTCCTAGCTGGACTTACATGTTTTGGTTTTGGAGCTTTTCATTGTGCAAATGTAGGTATTTGGGTTTCTGATCCTTATGGTTTAACTGGTCATGTTGAGCCTGTAGCTCCTTCATGGGGAGTAGAAGGATTCAACCCTTTTAATCCTGGTGGAATTGTTGCTAATCATATTGCCGCTGGACTAATGGGAATTATTGGAGGTATTTTTCACATAACCAATAGACCTGGAGAAAGACTTTATAGAGCCTTGAAACTGGGAAGTCTTGAGGGAGTTCTAGCTAGTGCTTTAGCTGCTGTATTATTTGTTTCTTTCGTTGTTTCTGGAACAATGTGGTACGGTTCAGCGACAACTCCAGTTGAATTATTTGGTCCTACAAGATATCAATGGGATTCCGGCTATTTCAAAACTGAAATTAATAGAAGGGTTCAAGCTGCTATAGATAATGGTGCCACTAAAGAAGAGGCATATGCATCGATTCCAGAAAAATTAGCCTTCTATGATTATGTGGGCAATAGCCCTGCTAAAGGAGGTCTGTTTAGAGTTGGGGCGCTTGTTAATGGTGATGGGTTACCAACTGGATGGCAAGGTCACATTGCTTTTCAAGACAAAGAAGGTAATGAATTAGAAGTTAGAAGAATACCTAATTTCTTTGAAAACTTTCCAGTGATTTTAGAAGATAAAGAGGGTAATGTAAGAGCTGATATTCCTTTTAGAAGAGCTGAAGCAAAGTATTCATTCGAACAGACTGGAATTACTGCAACTATCTATGGAGGAGATCTTAATGGTCAAACCTTTACTGATCCTGCAGTAGTTAAAAGATTAGCTAGAAAGGCTCAACTTGGAGAAGCATTTAAGTTTGACAGAGAAACATATAAATCTGACGGTGTATTCCGAAGCTCTCCAAGAGCATGGTTTACATATGCTCATCTATGTTTCGGATTGCTATTCTTGTTTGGCCACTGGTGGCATGCTTCAAGAACTCTTTATAGAAATTCCTTCGCTGGTATTGATGCTGAGATTGGTGACCAAGTTGAATTTGGTTTATTCAAAAAGCTTGGTGACGAAACCACAAGAAGAATCCCAGGAAGGGTTTAAACTAAACTTTATTATTTAATCTTATGGAAGCTTTTGCCTACGTCCTTATTTTAACTCTCGCAGTAGTTACACTATTCTTTGCTGTAGCCTTTAGAGATCCCCCTAAATTCGACAGAAAATGAACTTAGTTAAAAAACCTCTTAATTAAAGAGGTTTTTTACTTTTCATATTTAAGATATTCCTCTACTATTAGAGTTAAGGTATGTCTAATTTCACTAAATGCAGTGTCCAACCTGTCAAAACACAGATAGCAGAGTTTTGGAATCAAGATCTGCTGATAGTGGTAAAAGTGTTCGAAGAAGAAGAGAATGTTTAAACTGCAGTTTCAGATTTACCACTTATGAAAGAGTTGAAACAATGCCAGTTTCAGTTATTAAAAAAGAT
>CACBVE010000009.1 GCA_902542595.1 uncultured Prochlorococcus sp. | reverse complement strand
AATTATTTTTTTAGAATCAGTTAACTTATTTCGTTCTTTGTAATTTGCTAGAGTTGTGAAATACTTATCATTGGACTTGATAAGGGATTTATTTTCAATATCTTTAGTAACGTTATTATCGGAATTTATTATTGTTTCGAAAATTATACTGTTTTCGACTAAATCGGCAAATTTTTCATCTTCGATAGCGCCAATTTTAATAAAAGCAGAGATAGAATCCCAAATTTCTGCATAAAATTCTGGAGAATTTTTTATCAAATCCTTCAGTTTATTAGCAACTTTTTTTGAGATAAATGATGATATTGACCTTACTTTTCTATCTGTTTGTAATGCACTTCTACTAACATTCAAAGGTATATCTGTAGAGTCAATTACTCCTCTTAGAGGTAAAAGGTATTTTGGTACTATCTCTTTAATTGAATCACTTACGAAAACTTGATTGCAAAATAGTTTTATTTCTCCCTTTTCCCAATCAGCTCTACCTGACAACTTTGGAAAATACAATATCCCTTGTATGTCATACGGATAATCTGTATTTAAATGAATCCATAACAGTGGATCTCCCTGAAAAGGATAAAGATATTTATATAACTCAATATAATCTTCATCTTTCAATTCACTAGGTTGTTTTCTCCAAGGAGGATTTTTCTTATTAATTGTCTCACCTTCAAGTAACACATCTATTGGCATAAAATCACAATATTTTTTTATTAATAATTTAATCCTTTCAGGCTCGATAAACTCTTTTTCTTCTTGAAGTAGGTGAAGTATCACATCTGTGCCAATAGTCTCTCTTTCTGATTCTTCTAAAGTGAAATTTGGCGATCCATCACAAGACCATTTGAAAGCTATTGATTCCCCAATTGCTGATTTAGTTAATATTTCGACTCTATCTGCGACCATGAAACTTGAATAAAAACCAAGTCCAAAATGTCCTATAAATTCATCATTATCTTTTTTATATTTTGTTAAGAATTCTTCTGCACTAGAAAATGCAACTTGGTTTATGTATTTCTTAATTTCTTCATCATTCATTCCAATTCCATTATCGGAAATTGTTAAGGTATTTTTTTCACGGTTAATTGTTATTTTTACTTGAGCTTCCTCAGTATTTTCGCAATCACCTGCCATAGAGGCCATTCTTCTTTTACTAATCGCGTCAACACCATTACTAACAAGTTCTCTTAAAAAGATTTCATGGTCAGAATATACTGCCTTCTTGATAATTGGGAAAATATTTTCTGTATTAATACGAATTTCGCCTTTTTCCATTTAAAAAAAAATTAAACATATAAATCCTATTTCGTTAAAACAAGTTAATCAAGTTTAATTAGGAGTATTGTCCGAACAAAATATGAATTTAAAATTTAATTACCTTTTTAAAAGGTTTTATTTAACCCACAAAATCTCACTACAGTTATTTTCTTTCATTATTTGATTTGCTTTATCCAAGTCATCACACGGATTTAAATACAAAACAGCAATATTTCCTCTTTTCTGTTGTATTTTTTGTTCATTCATACCTTTTTCTAACAAATAAGCATCTTTAAACATCAATAAAATCTTTTTTCTATCTGTCTTTTCATCCTTGATTAAATTTCTTAAAGTATCTACTGAAATTGTAAATCCAATCCCATTAAATATTTTCTCATTAGGACTAAAGAATCTAACTAACTCATCATATCTTCCGCCTTTTGCGATGACGCTTTTATTTTTACCATTATCCCCAATTAGTTGAAAAACTATTCCTTCATATAAATTCAAGTGAGGTTGAAAAGTGGGATCAAGTTGTAATGTAACACCATATTTATTAGATATTTTTGATATTGTTTCAAATAAATAATTTAAGTTATCTAAAGTTTTACTAGTGCCAAATATAGTTTTTAATTTTTTTAATATTGCAATTGGTTCTCCTCGCGTGAATAAAAGATCTTTAAGAATATATTTATCATCTTCATCTATTCCTAATTTAGATAAATTATCTTGATCAAAATTAACGAGACATTTCTTAATTTCTTCAAAATTATTATTCTTATATTTTTTCAGTATCAAGTCCATTATTTTTGTTGTGCTTACAAGTAGAAATAAATTACAACCCTCCTTTAAATTAATATTATCTATCGCATCAAATAATATATTAATAACTTCAATTTCTGGGTATTTTGTATCATATCCAATTAATTCAATTCCACTCTGCAGTTTTTCTTGTAACTTAAATGAATTTATATTATTTTGTTTTTTATCAAATACCATTCCATTGGTAAATAATCTTATAGGTCTTTTCTTATTGATTAATCTAGTAGATGACAATTTAACAATAGATGTTGTCATTTCTGGCCTAAGACATAATGAATTATTACTAACTATTCCCACAACCTGATTTTCTTCAATGACGCCTCGGCCTTTTATCGTCTCTAAAGTATTTATAAATGAGGGTGAAACCTCTTCATAGCCCCATAGTTTATAAATTCTATTTAAATTATTTATGATATTAGAGTTGTTTTTTACATCAACTAATTTAATTTCTTTTATATCTGTCATTTTAATATTTTACTAATTTTAGGTATAGAGATTTTTTTTAAATGGAGAAACTTTATCTAGTTCATTTTTTAATTCATTCTCAAGGCTGGGAGAACAAGCTAAAATTCTTCCAGAACTTAAATTAAATTCGCCTGATGGATAATCAGAAATAATTCCACCGGCCTCTTTAACAATAATAGCACCGGCTGCTAGGTCCCATACCTCTAATCCTCTTTCCCAATATCCATCAACCTTACCTGCAGCAACAAATGCTAGATCAACTGCTGCTGCTCCTCCTCTTCTGACTCCTCTAGTTTTATGTGTTAAATAACAAAATTCGGCATAATTATTATCCTCTGTCTCAAATCTGTCATAAGAGAAACCCGTTACTAGTAGACTATCTGAGAGATTTGTTGGACTCGATACTCTAAGCTCAATATCATTACAGAATGATCCTATCCCGATGCAGGCTGAATATAGCTCATTTAAATAAGGTACTGATATGGCACCTAAAATTGGCTTATTTTTATAAACAAGACCAATAGAAGTTCCAAAAAATGGATATCCATGGGAATAATTTGTTGTACCGTCTAATGGGTCTATACACCACGTTAAATCCGATGATTTGTTTAATTTACCCGATTCCTCTGCATTAATAGATATGTTTGGTGTCTCATCTAATAAATATTCTTTTATTTTATTTTCAACTTCCAAATCTACATTCGTTACAAGATCACCTTTCCTACCTTTTGATGAAATTTTCTGAATTTTATTGTAATTAATTTTTAGAATTTCATTACCAATTTGTGCTGAGTTCTTTGTTATTTCATACAATCTGTGCAAGTTTACTTGATTTGCAAGTTCATCTATTTCAATTAATTCAAACATGAAAATTAATCTTCCTCAAATTCCCAAGGTTGAGCAACTCTTGTATTTCCCCTCCCAAAATATTGTCCAAATTGTAAATCATAAACTTCATCTTCATATGTAGTTTCCACCTCAAGATCTGAAATTGCTTTGGCAACACAAAGCAGTGCATAACCCTTATCTTTTAAAGCTTGAGATACACCCATGGCTTCAGGTTGTTGCAAAGTACCCGATATTATTTTAACTGCACAACTTGTGCAACAACCATTTCTACATGAAAATGCAAGTTTGAAGCCTTTCTTTTCAAATTCCTTAAGAATGTACTCATCACTATTAACCTGCTCTTGGTAGACCTTTCCAGTTTCCTTATTTTTAATCGTGACTGTGAAAGTCTTTTTCAAATAACTTTCCTCAAAAATGGGATGATAAAGGGTTAAAATAATTATCTCGGGAGAGGTGGCCGAGTGGTTGAAGGCGCAGCACTGGAAATGCTGTATAGGGGCAACTTTATCGAGGGTTCGAATCCCTCTCTCTCCGTTTTATATTAGTTTATTTTGGTTAACTACATCAACAACTATATCTTTAAATAATGTTTTAAAGTAAATAGTAATCTTTTTGACAAGTTATAAATAATCTTATTTATTTAAATAAAGTTGAAAATATTTGATTTTTATTATTATATGTAGATATCTAAGAAAAAAATTAATTAAATTATTAGTAAATTTTGCTTTAATTTAGCGATCTAAAATCATGGGGCAGATAGTTGGAATTGATTTAGGTACTACTAACTCTGTTGTCGGAGTTATTGAAGCTGGTCGACCAATTGTTATTGCAAATTCTGAAGGTTCTAGAACTACACCTTCAATAGTTGGATTTACAAAAGACAAAGAGATAGTAATAGGAGACCAAGCGAGAAGACAACTTGTTCTAAATCCTAAGAATACCTTTTATAACCTAAAAAGATTTATTGGTAATGATTGGGATGAATTAGATGAGAATAGTATTTCTGTTCCTTATAATGTGAAGGCTAATACCAATGGAAGCGTTAGGGTTCTTAGTCCAAATACTGAAAGAGAGTATGCACCAGAAGAATTAGTGAGCTCATTAATTAGAAAATTAATTAATGATGCTGAAACATATCTTGGAGATACTGTTGACTCAGCAGTTATAACAGTGCCTGCTTACTTTAATGAATCTCAAAGGCAAGCTACAAAGGATTCTGCAATATTAGCTGGTATTAAAGTAGATAGAATTCTAAATGAACCTACTGCTGCAGCTCTAGCTTATGGTTTTGAAAAAAGTTCTTCTAATAATGTTTTAGTTTTTGATTTAGGAGGAGGAACATTTGATGTTTCATTATTAAAAATTTCTAATGGTGTATTTGATGTTAAAGCCACTTGTGGTGATACACAACTTGGAGGTAACAATTTTGATTCAAAAATAGTTGATTGGCTTGCAGAGAAATTTTTAGCAACCCATGATATTGATTTGAGAAGGGATAGACAAGCTTTACAAAGATTAACTGAGGCTGCTGAAAAAGCTAAATGTGAATTGTCAGGATTGCAAAAAACAAAAATATCTTTACCATTTATCACTACAAATAAAGAGGGGCCGTTACATATTGAAGAGACCTTAGATAGAAAAATGTTTGAATCATTATCACAAGATTTACTAGATAGGTTATTAGAGCCTGTGCAAATAGCTCTAGATGATTCTGGTTGGAATGCAGAAGATATTGATGAGGTAGTTCTTGTGGGTGGTAGCACGAGAATTCCTATGGTTCAGCAATTAGTCAAGACTCTTGTTCCTAATGATCCTTGTCAATCTGTCAATCCAGATGAAGTAGTTGCAATTGGTGCCGCTATACAATCTGGAATTATTAGTGGTGATTTACAAGATTTACTCCTAAATGACGTTACACCTTTATCACTAGGTTTAGAAACTATTGGTGGTCTTATGAAAGTACTTATTCCTCGTAATACGCCAATACCAGTAAGACAATCTGATGTTTTTAGTACATCAGAAGCTAATCAATCATCAGTTGTAGTTCAAGTAAGGCAAGGTGAAAGGCCATTAGCATCCGAAAACAAATCACTTGGTAAATTTAGATTATCAGGAATTCCCCCAGCACCAAGAGGCATACCACAGGTTCAAGTAGCTTTTGATATCGATGCTAATGGCCTTCTAGAAGTTAGTGCAACCGATAGAACAACTGGAAGAAAGCAAACAGTAACAATTTCTGGAGGCTCTAATTTAAATGAACAAGAAATTAATTCGATAATTGAGGAAGCTAAATTAAAAGCTAATGAAGATAGAATGAAAAGATCAGTTATTGATAGAAAAAATAGCGCTTTAACTCTTATTGCACAAGCTGAGAGAAGACTTAGAGATGCTTCTTTAGAATTTGGACCTTATGGGGCTGAAAGACAACAACGAGCAGTTGAATTAGCCATTCAAGATGTAGAAGATTATATAGATGATGATGATCCTCAAGAATTAGAAATTTCAGTAAGTGCTCTTCAAGAAGCATTATTTGGTTTAAATAGGAAATTTGCAGCAGAAAGAAAAACTGATAATAATCCATTACAGAGTATTAAAAATACTTTTGGATCATTAAAGGACGAATTGTTCTCAGATGATTATTGGGATGATGACCCTTGGGATAATCAAATGAATAGAAATTATAAAAATTCGAGGTATGGTAATTCTAGGGATGATGATCCATGGGACAATGACTATTTCCTCTAAAAAAGATTATTTGTCGATTTTGGGTTTATCCTCTAATTTCGAGGATAAAGATCTTAAAAAGGCCTTTCGAAGAGAAGCAAGAAAATGGCATCCAGATTTAAATAAAAATGATTTAAATGCAGAAGAAAGATTTAAATTAATTAACGAAGCATATGAATACTTACGTGATCCAAAAAAAAGAAATGAAAGTTCGGATGAAAATATTCAGGAACATAACGAAACTAATAATTTCAAAACAGGTTTTCCTGATTTTCAAGATTATCTTGATTCATTATTTGGATATGAATACACAGCCACGAATTACGACGAATATGATGATGAGCCATTAGAGGATGAATCTTTAAATGTAGAGAATGATGAATTTAATAAATATGAATACCCTGCAACTTCTCCAGAAGAACCGCCTCCAGTTAAACTCCACCAAGATATTGAAACAATTATTGAATTAACTCCCGACGAGGCCTTAAATGGAGCTTCGATTTTAATAGAACTTGAAGATGAAACTGTAGTTGAAGTTGATACACCCCCTTTTGCTGGAGATGGATGGAGATTAAGACTTGAAAATATTGCAAGGGGTGGAAAAGATCATTATCTACAGTTAAAAGTACAAACGGATAATGGACTAAGAATTGATGGTTTACGAGTTTTTTTTAAATTAGAGTTATTTCCTCATGATGCTCTTCTCGGTTGTGCTGTAGAGGTTCCTACCCTTGATGGAAACGTCACTCTTCAAGTACCTCCAAAATCATCTACAGGAAGAATGCTACGTTTGAAAGGTAGGGGTTTAACATATGAAGATAATGTAGGGGATCAATACGTTGAAATCATGGTAGTTATACCTGCTGATATTAATGATGAAGAAATTGCTTTATATACAAGATTACAAGAACTATCACTTTCTGATTCTTAATCAAATATCATATAGAAAGAAAAGTTGATGCTCATGAACATATTTGTTCTTTTATATAACTCAGGAACAGATAAGGAAGGAATTCATTCAATAGAAATTAAAGGGAGGACCATTGTTCTTATGTTTGAAGATAAGGATGATGCAACAAGATATTGTGGATTACTTGAAGCTCAAGATTTTCCATTGCCAACAGTTGAAATGATTGACATAGAAGAAATAAAAGATTTTTGCATTAAATTAGATTATGAATGTAAATTGGTTGAAAAAAATTTTGTTCCTAAAACAGCCGAAGATAGGTTACTAATTGCACCACCCCAAAAAAATCTAGAAGTTGAAGATTGGGAGGGAGATAAAAATAATATTAAAGAAAATTTTGATATAAATACCATTAAGGAAAACCTTGAAAAGCTACTTTAAGGTCTAAAATATTAAAAATCTATTATACAAAGAATGACAAAAGCATTATTTGAAACAGAAGTAGGGATCATAAATATTGAATTTTTCCCTGAAGATGCTCCTAATACAGTTAAAAATTTTACAAACTTGATAAGTGATGGTTTTTATGATGGTTTAGCATTTCACAGAGTTATCCCAGGATTTATGGCTCAGGGTGGATGTCCAAATACTCGAGATGGAGCATCTGGAATGCCTGGAACAGGCGGGCCTGGATATAATATTAAATGTGAAATCAATTCCAATAAACATCTAAAAGGTTCGCTTTCTATGGCTCATGCAGGAAAGGATACAGGTGGTAGTCAGTTTTTTATAGTTTATGAACCACAGCCCCATTTAGATGGAGTCCACACTGTATTTGGTAAGACAGATGATATGGATGTCGTGCTAAAGCTTAATAATGGTTCAAAAATTATTAAAGCAACTCTAAAGTAGTAATTTAGGCTTCAAAAACAATACTAAAAGTCTCCTTATCAAGATTAAATTTTCTCGTAGAAGAATATAAGATTTCATTCTTTATAGTGAATTTAGTATTGATTAGTTTGATGCTACTTTTTGGGTGTAATGCTTGTTCAATGTTTCTAGAAACAATAATTCCAATCTTTCTACTATTTTCGTATTTGGATAAATACTGAATAAATAATTCTATATTCTTTATTTCATCATCAGTAATGTTGGAATTTGTTCTATTCTGATCATGTAAAATTCTCCATACTAATTTTGGTCGGTTCCAAAACGCCAATAATCTTGGACTACTTTCAAGTTTAATATTAATGTTTTGTTCATTACAGTATTTAATAACTTTATTTTTTATTGGAACTAAATCAATAGATTTATATTTTCCGTCAAGAAAAATTGATATAAATGGATCGATATTCCTGGAATTAGAATTATCTTCATCAATCATGTGGCCTAACTTTGTTTTTTTAACACTCAAATATTCTGCATTATTATCGTTTGGACAAATAACTAATGGAACTCTCTCAATAACCTCTATTCCATAACCACCTAATCCAGCAATCTTTCTAGGATTGTTAGTTAGTAATTTTAATTTTTTTATACCTAAATCAGTTAAAATTTGCGCTCCAACTCCATAATTTCTAAGATCAGCTGGAAAACCTAATTTTTCATTAGCTTCTACAGTGTCTAATCCACCATCTTGTAAACTGTAAGCTTTTAATTTATTTATTAGACCAATACCTCTGCCTTCTTGTCTCAAGTAAACAACAACTCCTTCTTCCTCCTTTTCTATTCTTGATAAAGCTGCTTCTAACTGGGGTCTACAATCACAACGTAATGATCCAAAAGCATCGCCAGTTAAGCACTCTGAATGCATTCTTACTAGAACAGGTTCGCTTAATTTTGATGATTTTTGTTTAACTAATGCAACGTGCTCTGAACCATCAAGTTCATTCACATATCCATAAGCTTTGAAATTACCAAAAATACTTGGCAGAACAGCATCAGATTTTCTATATACAAATCTCTCAGTTTGAAACCGATAACTTATTAAATCAGCTATTGATATTAATTTCATTCCCCACTGTTTTGCATACTCTTTAAGTTGAGGAAGTCTTGACATAGAACCGTCAGGATTTTGTATTTCACAAATTACTCCAGCGGGATAAAGACCTGACATTGCAGCAATATCTACTGCCGCTTCGGTATGTCCGGCCCTTTTTAATACTCCACCTTTTTTAGCTCTTAATGGAAAAATATGTCCTGGCCTCCTTAAATCATCAGGTTTTGTATTTGGGTTTATAGCAACTTGTATTGTCTTAGCTCTGTCTTCAGCAGAAATTCCAGTAGTAACGTTATTTTCAGGTCCAGCATCAATTGATACTGTAAAAGCTGTTTGATTTTCATCTGTATTTCTATCTACCATTAGTGGTAAATCTAAAGAATCAAGTTTTTCACCTTGCATTGCTAGGCATATAAGACCACGTCCCTCAGTAGCCATAAAATTAATTTGCTGTGGAGTTGCAAACTGAGCCGCACATATTAAATCTCCTTCATTTTCTCTTCTTTCATCATCTACAACAATTATGCATTCACCATTTCTTATAGCTGCCAACGCATCGCTGATAGGATCAAATTCAATTTTAAAAGAGTCATTTATATCCAAAATTGTTCCATTATTTGATTTGGGACTTGTTTCTTTCATTATTCCTATCAATATAGAAAAATAGTGTTTTAGTTATCTTAAATTCAACACTTTATAATCCTATCTCAAAGTCTGCCAATTCAAAGAAATGAATGTTGCAATAGTAGGTGCTACTGGTTACGGCGGTATTCAAGCGGTAAATCTTTTAAAGAAAATTAAAAAATACAAAATTTCTTTTTTAGGAGGTAATAAAACATCTGGATCAAAGTGGAATGATAATTTCCCTTTTATTTATCTAGATAATGATCCTTATATAGAAGAAATTTCCGTAGATAATATTTCAAAAAATTCAGATGTTGCATTGCTTTGCTTACCAAATGGCTTATCTTCAACATTGACAAGGAAATTATTAGATCGAGGACTTAAAGTTATTGATTTATCTGCTGATTACAGATATAAGTCTTTAGATGAATGGAAAAATGTATATTCCAAAGAAGCTGCTATTTATAAAAGGAATGATGATGATTTATGTAAAGAGGCAGTCTACGGACTTCCTGAAATAAATAAGGAAGCCATTTCAAAAGGAAGATTAATTGCATGTCCAGGATGCTATCCAACATCTGCTCTTATTCCATTAGTTCCTTATCTTTCGCAAGGAATTATTGAAAATGAGGGAATAGTGATTGATTCTAAAAGCGGAACCTCTGGAGGAGGTCGAGAACCAAACCAAAAACTACTCTTATCAGAATGTGGTGAAGGTTTATCAGCATATGGATTGATAAACCATAGACATACCTCAGAGATCGAGCAAGTAGCATCTATATTTTCTGGAAATAAAATTGAACTGCTTTTTACACCTCATTTGATCCCAATTTCAAGAGGTATGCATTCAACTATATATGGGAGATTAAGAGATCCAGGATTAACTTCTGATGATTGCAGAATTCTTTTAGATAATTATTATAGAAATTTCAAAAATATTAAAGTTTTACCTATAGATACATACCCTTCAACAAAATGGGTTAAAAATACAAACCAAATTTTCCTTTCTGTTAAAGTTGATATTCGAAATGGAAGGATTATTATTTTATCTGTAATTGATAATTTGTTAAAAGGTCAGACTGGGCAAGCAATTCAAAATTTAAATATTATGAGTGGATTTTCGATGGATGAAGGTCTTAATTTAACTAATAATTTTCCATAAAATTACTTCTAATCAAAAAACCAGCTTGAGAGATTGAGTGAGGTAAAATTTTATGCTCAAGCATTTGTATTCTTTTGGAAAGTGATTCAATATCATCATCATCTCTAATTGACAATGCTGCTTGCATTATTAATGATCCACTATCTACCTCCTCTTCTACAAAATGTACTGAACAACCAGTTATTTTTGAACCATTTAATATAGAATCCTTTATCGCAGAACCACCTTTATATGCAGGAAGTAATGAAGGGTGAATATTTATTATCTTATTCCTAAATTTATTAATAAAAAATGGAGTAACAATTTTCATCCAGCCTGCCATAACAACAAGTTCAACATCGTAATGAATTAAAGTATTTACAATTTCTAATTCAAATGCTTCTTTTCGCAGAAAGTCTTTGCCTCTTATAATTTTGTAAGGTATTTTTTTACTTTCAGCTCTTTTTATACAACCAGCTTCATCATTATTAGTAATTAGAACTTTTATATCAATATCTAATTTTCCTTTTTCTGAGAGATTAATTAATTCCTGAAAGTTTGTTCCTTTCCCAGAAGCAAGTACACCTATTTTTAATTTTGGTGAAAATCTTCTAAATTCAGATATCTCAGGCGAAATTATGTAATTAAATGAACTATCCAAAGTTTTTTATTTTATCCAATGATAAATTCATATGAAATAAAAAAAAACCTCAATTGTAATTATTTATATTCAAAAACATATTTATTTGAAGATAAAAATTTAAACAAATTTAAATGATTCAAATCTATCTACTATTCGTATAGATATAATTGAAGCATAAATAAAAGAAACAAATATATAAAATGAATGGAGATTTAAATTCTTGGGATAAATTTTGTAATTATCTTTGGTTTGATAAAAAATTAAATATTTGGTTAGACATAAGCAAAATTAATTTCACAATTAAAGAGATAAAAAATTTAGAAGATAAATTTATAAATGTTTTTTCCTCAATTCAAGAATTAGAAAATGGTGCGATCTCAAATATTGATGAAAATAGACAAGTTGGACATTATTGGCTTAGAAATCCATCAATTGCACCTTCTTCAAAAATAGAAGAGGAAATTAGCGCAGATATTAATGCAATCTCTGAATTTGGAAAACAAATTTTAAATGGAGATATTAAGAATAAGAATAATAAGCAGTATACTGATGTTCTTTGGATAGGAATAGGAGGAAGTGGTTTAGGACCATTACTTATTACAGAGTCACTGCAGAAGTATTCTAGAGGCTTAAAATTTTCTTATATCGATAATGTTGATCCTTTCTTAATTAGCGAAAAGTTAGAAGAGTTATCTGAAAAATTATCAACAACTTTATTTGTAGTAGTAAGCAAATCTGGTGGTACGCCTGAACCTAGAATTGCTATGGAAATTATTAAAAGTCACTGCGAAACCAACTCTCTTGAATGGAACTCTAATGCTATAGCTATAACTATGAAGGATAGTAAGTTATTTAAAAAAGCTACTTCTGAAAATTGGTTAAAAATATTTAATTTGCAGGATTGGGTTGGAGGAAGAACTAGTATTACAAGCTCTGTGGGATTACTTCCATTAGCTCTTATTAATGAAAATATATTTGAATTTATTAGAGGTGCATCATTAATGGATGAGGCCACACGTATAAGTGATTTTAAAAATAATCCAGCAGCACTATTATCATCCGCATGGTATTTAACTGGGGAAGGTATTGGTAAGAGAGATATGGTCGTATTACCTTATAGAGATAGGTTACAGGTATTTAGTAAATATCTGCAGCAATTAGTAATGGAATCATTGGGTAAGAAATTTAATAGAAATGGTGAAGTAGTTAATCAAGGTATTTCCGTTTTTGGTAATAAAGGATCTACAGATCAACATGCTTATGTTCAGCAACTGAGAGATGGTATTGATAATTTCTTTTGTATATTTATTGAATTATTAGATTCTCCATCAACAAATATTTTTGATGAAAAAGAGAATCCTAAACAATATCTTTCAGGTTTTTTGCAAGGAACTAGATCAGCACTATCTAGTGAAAACAGGCAAAGTATCACTATCACGATAGAAAAGTTAAATTGTTTTTCACTAGGTGCCTTAATCGCTTTATTTGAGAGGGCTGTATCCTTCTACGCTGAATTGATAAATATTAATGCATATGATCAACCTGGAGTTGAAGCTGGAAAGAAAGCAGCCGCAAATATTATTGAGTATCAACAAAAAGTAAGTAATTTATTAGATGAAGGTGGAGAATATTCTATAAATGACATAATATCATTATTTGATAATTCAGTAAGTGAAGCTATATTTTTCATAATCCGTGAAATGTGCTTCGGTAATGATAATTATTTAGTTAAGGGCGATTGGTCAAATCCAAATTCATTAGTTATTCAAAAAATAAATTCTTAAACAACAATATTCATAATTTTTCCTTTAACAATAATTATTTTTCTTATTTCCTTATCTTGTGTCCATTTTAATATATTAGGTCTTTTAAGAGTCAATTCTTTAATTTGATCATCACTCATATCATTATTAATATTAATTTTATCTCTAACTTTTCCATTCACTTGTATTACAAGTTCATATGAATCTTCCTTTAGTGCTTCGGCATTAAATGAAGGCCAGTGTTCTAAATGTACAGATTTTTTAAATCCTATAAGATGCCATATTTCTTCTGCAATATGAGGTGCAAATGGAGCCAACAAAATACAAAACGTTTTTAAAGCATCAATTTTTAAATTATTGTTTACGTCATTAATGGAATTTGATAATGAATTATAAAACTTCATTAGTTCTGAAATCGCGGTATTAAATTGGTTATTTAATATGTCATTTGAAATTTCTTTTATAGCTATATTCATTGACTTTATTAAACTTTTTTCTTTATCTGGATATGAATTAGATTTACTATTTATATCTTTTGTACAATTAATATAAAGCTTCCAAATCCTGCTTAAAAATCTAAATTGTCCTTCAACATCTGTATCTCCCCATTCCAAATCTTTTTCTGGCGGTGCTTTAAATAATATAAACATTCTTGCTGTATCTGCTCCATATTTTTTAATTACTGATTCAGGGTCTATTCCATTATATTTTGACTTAGACATCTTCTCGTAAAGAACTTCGAGTTTGGTATTATCAATTGGATCTGTTGGATTTGATAAGTCAGTAATATCGGAAGGAGAAACATATTTACCCGTTTTATTGTTTTTATAGGCTGCGGCCTGAACCATTCCTTGCGTTAATAGTTTTTTAAATGGTTCATCAATTTCAAATAGTTCATTATCCCGCAAAGCTTTAGTGAAAAATCTTGCATATAACAAATGCAATATTGCATGCTCTACTCCTCCAACATATTGATCTACAGGCAACCACTTATTAATCTCAATCTTTTCAAATGGCTTATTTGAACATTTTGAAGAGGGATATCTTAAAAAATACCATGATGAACACATAAAAGTGTCCATTGTATCAGTTTCCTTTTTTGCCGCTATTCCACATTTTGGACATGTTGTATTTATCCAATTATTGTTATTACCTAAAGCATTAATCTTGTTAGCAGAGATATCTATATCTTTTGGTAATACAACAGGTAATTCCGATTGGTTTAAAGGAACAGATCCACAGTTTTTGCAATTAACGATAGGAATCGGACACCCCCAATATCTTTGCCTAGATATTAACCAATCTCTTAAACGATATTGAATCTTATTTTCGGCCCATCCATTATTTACTCCCTCCTCTGAAATTTTTAATTTAGCAATAGTACTTTCTATACCATTGTATTGAGTTGAATTTATAAGAAATCCATTTTGCACATAAGCTTCATCAAGCTCTTTAGTTTGTTCACTTTTATCCTTTATTATTACCTGTTTAATATCAATATTATTTTTCTTGGCAAATTCAAAATCTCTTTGATCATGAGCAGGCACGCCCATAACAGCGCCTGTACCGTATTCATCAAGAACATAACTTGCAACCCAAATAGGAATAGGTTCAGAATTAACTGGATTAATTGCTATTAAGCTAGTTTTGATTCCAATTTTTTCAAGTTCATTATTTTTATTATTTTTCAAATATTGTTTAAGATTTACTATATTTTGTATGGTTTCTTTATCAGAAATATTTTTAATTAATGAATGATTAACAGAAATTGCTAAATAAGTAACTCCAAATAAAGTATCTGGTCTTGTTGTGAATACAGTTATTTTCTTTTCTGGATTGGTATTGATATTGAAATTAATATTTGTACCAATTGACTTTCCAATCCAATTATCTTGCATTATTTTTACTCTTTCTGGCCAGTTATCTAATTTTTCTAAATCCTTCAATAACTCGTCCGCATAATTTGTAATCCTTAAAAACCATTGCTTTAATAATTTTTTTTCAACTACTGCACCAGATCTCCAAGATTTACCCTCTGAGTCAACTTGTTCATTTGCTAAGACTGTATTATCTATAGGATCCCAATTAACTTCTGATTCCTTTTGATATACAAGACCTGCCTTGTATAACTCTAAAAATAGATATTGTGTCCAAATATAATAATTCTCATCACAAGTTGCAAATTCCCTATCCCAATCAACTGATAGTCCCAAAAGCTTTAATTGTGACTTCATATGAGAAATATTTTTTTTAGTCCAGACACTTGGACTAATTCCTCTTTCAATCGCAGCATTCTCAGCAGGCAAACCAAAAGCGTCCCAACCCATTGGATGTAAGACAGATTTGCCCTTAAACCTTTGGAAACGAGCTATTAAGTCTGTAATAACATAATTCCTAACATGTCCCATATGAAGATTACCTGAAGGGTAGGGAAACATTGATAAGGCATAAAATTTATCACTATTCTCAGTTAATTCATCGGTTTTGTATAAATTGTTTTCTGTCCATATTGACTGCCATTTATTTTCTATTTCAGATGGATTATATAAATTGGTATCAGCCTCATATTGTTTATCGGGAGAAATCACTTAATTTTTATTTGTTAAATTATTATTTTAATATCCATTGTATAAAATAGAAATAGATTGTTAAAAGGAATAATTTATAATTAAAATTTAAAATATATGATCTACAAATGAAAAATATAACTTTTGAAAAATATCAAGGTAACGGAAATGATTTCGTAGTAATCGATTCTAGAGGAAATGATTTATTTAAAAATTATAAGGCAAATAAAATATTTGATATAAAAAAAATTTGCAATAGGCAATTTGGTATTGGAGCGGATGGTGTAATTTTTATAGAAGAACCTAATGAAGATAATTATGCAAAAATGATAATCTTCAATTCTGATGGTTCTGAAGCACAAATGTGTGGAAACGGAATTAGGTGTTTAGTTGAGTATCTCCATGTAAATGATTCAATTAATAACAAAAATATAGAATATAAAATTGAGACTAAAGCAGGTTTAAAAATTGCAAAATATATAAATGATGAAATCACAGTAAAAATGGGAGTTCCAATTTTAGAAAGTCAAAATATTCCAACAACAATTGAAAAAAAAATCAATTCAATTCCTTCACATGAATTTATTGAGAAAAATTTTAATAATATAGGTTATGCCGTAGGAATGGGAAATCCACATTTAATATTCTTTGTACAAGACATAGAGTCAATTGTTCTTTCCAGACTTGGGCCTATATTTGAAAAAAATGAATTATTTCCAGAAAAAACTAATGTGCATTTTTGTCAAATCTTAAATAGAGATAATATCAAAGTAAAAGTATGGGAAAGAGGTGCAGGACCAACCTTAGCCTGTGGAACAGGTGCCTGTGCTATTCATGTAGCAGCTTATAAATTAGGTCTTTGTAATTCACAAACCATAGTATCTTTACCAGGCGGTAATCTTAAAATTGATTGGTCAACAGAAGATTGTGAAGTCATGATGACCGGTAATGCTAAAAAGGTTTTCTCAGGATCAATATTAGTAAATTAATGGAAAATAATTTTATCTATTTAGATAATGCATCGACAACTCCATTATCTGAGAATGTTTTAAATATAATAAATTCAACTTATAGAAATTATTGGCATAACCCTTCATCTACATATGAGCTAGGGATAAAATGCTCTACATATCTTGAAAAAATTAGATCTAAAATTGCTTATATATTTGAAGCAGATCCAGAGGATATAATTTTTACATCTGGTTCTTCGGAATCAACAAATATTGTATTTAATAATATTTATGAGAAATTTAAAAATGGTAGAGTTGTAATTTCGAATGTTGAACATCAAGCAACAACTATTTGTGCTAATAAACTAAGAAAACAAAATTGGGATATTTACGAATGGAATGTAAATAATGACGGAATTTTAAATATTTCTAATATCGATAAAATTTTAACTCATGAAATTAAGCTTTTATCAATTATTTGGGGACAAAGTGAAATCGGGACAATACAACCTGTTCAATTTATAGGTTCCAAATGTAGAGATTTAAATATAATGTTTCATATAGATGGAACTCAAATATTAAGCAATGGAATATTCAGTTGGAAAGATCTTAAATGTGATTTTTTAAGTTTATCTGCTCATAAATTTGGAGGTCCAAAAGGTATTGGTATTCTTTTAACAAAAGATAAGTCTAGACAAATTTTAAAAAATAAAGACATATCACTTACTCAGGAATTTTCAATTAGACAAGGTACACAAGCTTTGCCGTTAATCGCTGGAATGTATGAATCATTAAAAAATATTAAAGGAAAAATAAAATTACATGATTACATAACTGAATTTCCTTCTAATGATGTTGATAAACTTAAAAATTATTTTTTTCAAAAAATTAAGGATAATAATCATATAAAGATTACGGGTAGTATTAACAATAGACTTCCCAATCATATTTCCTTTCTACTATTAAATAAACTATTTGAGCCTATAAGGGCCTATAAGATTGTTAATTTCATGTCAGAAAATAGAATAGCCATAAGCAGTGGAAGTGCTTGTTCAAGCTCATCTGGGAAACCTAGCTCAACACTAAAAAATATTGGTTTAAAAGATGATGAACTATATTCAAATATTCGTGTTACTTTAGGTTCAATAAACAATAAGTCAGAAATAGATAAATTTTTAGAACTTATTCAAATATGTATTGAAAAATTTTAATGGAAACCAATTACAAACTACCAAAAGATTTAAATGAATCTCTTAAGAATATGGAGGATGCAATTATTCCAAGTTTATTAGATTCAAATAAAAGATTTACTATAGAATTTAATTTTGAAGGATTGAATTTTAACAGAATTGGAATAACTATCTACAAGATATTGTCTAAAAATCATAATGTTTACATAACATTTGCTGATCAAGGTGCTGTGGCTTTGGCTCAAAGAGACTATCCAGATATCAAAGATAAAATCTTTACTTTTAAATCATTTAATGAATCAAATAATATAAATAATATTGATAGTTCAATGATATCGATACTACCTCAGCCATATGATTTCGATTCATTTGAACCAATGTCTGAAAATTATCAAGGAACGCATTATTCATTAAATCCAAAATTTGAAGATGCCAATATTGGTATAGGAAGTGTAATTAGAGAGCGACGTAAAAACTTTGTTAAAACTTGGAAAAATATTTATTTTATTCGGCCTCTAAATAAAGCTGCTCTAATGCATATTTATCCAAATAATTGGTTGCTTTTTAAAGAAGAAAACAAAAAATATTATTTTAAAAAAGAATTTGAAATTAAACCCGACAATGAATCTATTTTTGTAAATTTATAGATTGAATGTGATAAAAAAAATTTATTCATTTTTCTTAATTGTTCTTGCATTAGTAACATCTCCCTTCTTAATAAGATATTTACTGGCAAATCAGAAAATAACTATTTTAAATAGTATTTATTTTAATTTCCCCGGAATAATTACTAAAGAAAAAAGATGTCCTACTTATGATGCTTTATTGAATCAAACGCTTGATGATTCATTTAGTGTATCAATTATTAATAATAAAGGAGAAATAATAAGTTCCTACAATCAGGATGTTCCAAGGTTGCCAGCATCTAATCAAAAATTATTCTCATCAGCTTATGTATTAAGTAAATATAAATTAAATAATAATTTAAAAACTTCCTTATTTAAAAAAAATAAAAACGATTATTATTTGCTGGGTCAAGGTGATCCAGATCTTAATTATGAACATATAATCGAATTAATTTCAAATGTTAAACAAACTAAAATTATTAACTTTAATATTGTAGAAATTGATTCAAAATTATATTGGCCTAATGGTTGGACAAATACTGATAAACTTTACGAATATGGATCTCCAATTACATCTCTTGCTATAGAAAGTAATTACAATAAATATGATGATATTTATACATTAAAAAATTTTATTAATAACTATTTAAAAAATAAATTTCCAAATTCAAAAATATATATAGATTTTTTTGATTCAGAAAAAACATTTTATTTAAAAAATATTAAAGAGTTAAATAAAATATATTCAACTCCAATTCTTTCATTATTAACTCTAACAAATTCTGAAAGCCATAATTTTACAGCTGAATCTCTCTTTAAAAATGCCTCAAATACATGGAACGATAATGACTATACAAAATTGAAAATATGGCTTGAAAATAAAGGCCTCCCAGTAACTAATGCATACTTTGCAGATGCTAGTGGATTGTCTAGAAAAAATAAAATTACAACAAAGTTAGTTGTATTGTTTTTAGATAAAATGAGATATTTTAATGATTTTAAAGCTTATCAATCTACACTTTCAATTACGGGAGTAAGAGGAACATTAGCTAAAAGATTTGTAAATAGTGAATTATCTGGAAAGTTTTTTGGCAAAACTGGAACTCTTTCAAATGTCTTTGCATTATCTGGCTTTTTATATAAAAATGAAAAGCCAATAATTTTAAGCATTATCCAAAATTCTAATAATATTGATAAAGAAAAAACTTTTAAATTATTACGTGATCTTTATTACTTGAAATCATGTTAATAAAATATTATTTAAAATATTCTTTTAAATCCCTTTCAACAGAGGGGGGTACCATATGATTAATTTCACCCCCAAATTTTGCAACCTCTTTTACTAATGAACTACTAAGAAAACTATAATTTGTATTGGTTGATAAAAATATAGTTTCAATTTCATTATTAAGAGATTTATTTGTATGAGCAATCTGGAGTTCATACTCAAAATCACTCATCGCTCTTAAGCCTCTTAAAATAAGATTAGCATTTAGATCATTTGCACAATCAACAGTAAGTCCGGAATAAGAAATAACTTCAATATTAGGTAAATGAGAAAGAGAATTTTTGATTTGTAAAGTTCTTCTTTGAATATTAAATGTTGGTGTTTTAGAAGTGTTTTCTAAAACAGCAACTACTATATTGCCAAATATTTTTTCAGCCCTTTCTATTAAATCAACATGACCGTTTGTTAAAGGATCAAATGTACCAGGATAAAGAATTTTCATGAATTTATTATGATCGAATAAGAAATTTAGTTAAAATATGTTTATTAGACATATCAATTATGACATTAAATCTAGAAGCAAAAAAAATCTTATTAAGGAAAATACCACACGGACTATTCATTTGTGGAGTTAGAGACGAAGATAAAAATGAAGTGAATGGATTTACTGCTAGTTGGGTGACTCAAGGTTCCTTCACTCCCCCATTAGTTGTAATGGCTGTTAGAGCAGAGGGTTCAAGTCATGAAATAATAAAATCCACGAATAAGTTCTCATTAAATGTGCTAAAAAGTGATCAAAAGGATCTAGCAGCTGTCTTTTTTAAACCCCAAAAAGCTTTAGGAGGCAGATTTGAATCTGTTGAATTTAATTTAGGTGAACTTGGATTGCCTATTTTAGTTGATAGTGTTGGTGGCGTTGAATGTAATGTAGTTGGAAGTGTTATTCATGGAGACCATACCGTTTTTGTAGGAGATGTTCAATCTGCTTATTTGAATAATGATGTTGACTCACTAAATTTATCTTCAACTGGTTGGAATTATGGAGGTTAATCATCATAAATGAGTAATTCCTATATAGAAACATTAGATAACAAATATAATTTTAAAATTGAATATAAATTAATTAATAATAAGGAGTTATTAAAATCAAGATTATCCGAAATTCCAAAGTCATCTGGTTGCTATCTTTTTAAAGATATAGATAATAATTTACTTTATATTGGTAAATCTAAAAAACTACGCAGTAGAGTAAGTAGTTATTTCAATAATTTTTCAGATTTAACTCCAAGATTAAGTTTGATGGTTCGTCAAATAACTGAAATAGAAATCATAGTCACAGATAGCGAATATGAGGCACTAAACTTAGAGTCAAATTTAATAAAAACAAACAAACCATACTTTAATATTCTTTTAAAAGATGATAAAAAATATCCATATCTTTGTATAACTTGGAGTGAAAAATATCCTCGAATATTTATTACAAGAAGAAGAAGAAATAGAAATAATTTAGATAGATATTATGGACCTTATGTAGATGTCGGATTATTAAGGAAAACATTATTTACCATAAAAAAAATATTTCCACTTAGACAAAGGCCAAGGCCTGTCTATAAAGATAGAACTTGCTTGAATTATTCAATAGGAAGATGTCCAGGTGTTTGCCAAGAAGTAATATCATCAGACGATTATAAAAAAATAATGAAACAAGTATCTATGATATTTCAGGGAAGGAATGATGACTTAGAAATATTTTTACAAAAAAAAATGCTTCAATTTTCAAATGATTTAGATTATGAAAATGCAGCAAAAATAAGAGACCAAATTTCAGGTTTAAAATTATTAACTGAATCACAAAAGATATCAATACCAGATTCTTCTATTAATAGAGATATCTTTGGAATTGTTTCAGAAAAAAATGTAGCTAGTATACAAATTTTCCAAATGAGATCTGGTAAGCTCATTGGGAGAATTGGTTATAGTCAAAAATTAAATAATGAAGATGAAAATCTTATTCTGCAAAGGGTATTAGAAGAACATTATATGAATGTTGAAGGTGTAGAAATACCCTCAGAAATACTTATTCAATATAAACTTCCAAAACAAACAACAATAGAGGATTGGTTGACGGAGCTAAGAAAGAAGAAAGTAAAAATCATAATCCCAAAAAGAAATAAAAAACATGAAACTGTAGAGATGGTTTTAAAAAATGCGAAATTAGAATTAGATAGAATATTAAATGGGATACAAGATAGTGAATCATCAATTGAGGATCTTGCCCAAATACTTGAATTAAGCGAACAACCTAAAAGAATTGAAGGTTATGATATAAGCCATATTCAAGGTACAGACCCAGTAGCATCACAAGTCGTATTTATTGATGGAATTCCTTCTAAACAGCATTATAGGAAATATAAAATTCAAGATCCAAACGTTTTTATAGGACATAGTGATGATTTTGCCTCGATTTATGAAGTAATACATAGAAGGTTTAGGAAATGGTCAAGATTTAAAAAAAGCGGAGGTAATTTTTCAATATTAAATGATAAAACGAATAGCAAATTAGACAATGAACTTCTATCAGATTGGCCTGATTTAATAATGATTGACGGAGGAAAAGGGCAGTTAAATGCTGCTATTAAAGCATTAAAAGAATTAAATCTTGAGGAAGAAGTTACTATATGTTCATTGGCAAAAAAAAATGAAGAAATATTTATTCCAGGCTTTACAAAGTCTCTTGATACTGATGAAAATCAAAAAGGAGTTCTTCTATTAAGAAGGATAAGAGATGAAGCTCATAGATTTGCATTATCTTTTCATAGAGACAAAAGATCTAAGAGAATGAATAGATCTCAATTGTCCCAAATCAGTGGATTAGGTCCTTCAAGAATAAGAGAATTGCTTGAGCATTTTAAATCAATAGACGCCATAAGAATAGCTACTAAAGAGGATTTATCAAAAGTTAAGGGACTTGGAAAAAATTCAGTAAATGATATATATGAATATTTTCACGAGTTATAAATATTAATTAATTTTTGAAAAATAGATTTCTTGATATTGTTAAATATAACTATATTAAAAATATATATTTAGAAAATAATCTAGTAATTTGACAGCTGAAGCATATCTCTGGTTTAAATCACTGCACATTATTGGTGTAATCGTTTGGTTCTCGGGACTTTTTTATTTAGTGAGACTTTTTATATATCATGAAGAATCTAAAAATATGGATAATGCATTAAAAATTGCCTTTAATAAACAATACACTTTGATGGAAAAAAGGCTGGCAAATATAATCACAACTCCTGGGATGATATTAGCTTTAAGTATGGCTATATGTATGGTTATTATGCAGCCTAGTTGGTTAAGTGAGAAGTGGTTGCAAATTAAAATTTCTTTCGTTTTGGGATTAGTAATTTATCATTCTTATTGTTATAAAATAATGTATTCATTACAAAATGGTACTTCTACCATCTCAGCAAAAAATCTAAGATTATTAAATGAATTGCCTACTTTATTATTATTTATAATTGTACTTTTAGTTATTTTTAAAAATAATTTTCCAACCAGTGTTGCTACATGGAGTGTAGTTGGACTTGTTATTTTCATGTTGGCTTCGATACAATTATATGCAAAGATTAGAAAGAAAAATGAGAATTCATTAAGTAATGAATAGGGAAGACTTAATAAAATTAACTTCCAATATTAATAAAGATAGTTGTCCTAAAAATATTAATTTTCACTGTCATACAAAATTTAGTGATGGAAGTCTAGAACCGCATGAACTTTTAGAACAAGCTTATAAAAATAATTTGAAATTTTTATCAATAACCGATCATCATACAATTAAAGCTCATGAATATATAAAAAAAAATAATATACTCAAAAATTATCCTAAAGATTCTTTTACATTAATTTCCGGAATAGAAATTAATTGTTTAATTCTTGGATGTTTAGTACATGTAATTGGATTGGGAATAGATATTAAAAGTAGATACCTTAATCCCTACATCCTTGGAGAATCTCCAATAGGTAATGATTTAAATATTAAATCAGTTATTAAAGCAATAAATTTAGCTGGTGGTTTATCATTTCTGGCACATCCAGCAAGGTACAGGATTCCCTTTTATAAATTAATTCCAGAGGCCAAAATACAAGGTATTGATGGAATAGAGGTTTGGTACGATTATGAACTTAAGGAAATATGGAATCCTAGTTTATTTGTATGTTCAGAAATAGATAAATTAGCAAATAAATATTCAATGCTAAAAACATGCGGAACAGATAGTCATGGACTTTCACTATTAGGGAGATAATTCAGAATTCGTTTTTTTCAATAATTGAATCAGTATTAATAATAATGTTCTTTAAATTTTCAATGACATCAGAAGAACAATTATTCCACATTTTTCTATTGACAATTTCAAGAAATCTTTGTGCAATATCTCTTAAAGCCCATGGATTATTTTCTAGAAAGAAATTCCTAAGATCCCGATCACATAACCATGATTTATAAACTTCCTCATAACACCAATCTGATACAACTTCAGTAGAAGCATCAAAAGCATATAAGTAATCTATTGTAGCTGAAAATTCAAACGCTCCTTTATAACCATTATTCTTCATTCCATTTATCCATTTAGGATTAAGTACTCTTGATATAACAACTTTATTAATTTCATCTTGCAATTTTGAAATTTTAGATAATCCAAATTTAGATAAATCACCATGATACATTTCAGGTAATTTACCGTTCAATTTTTTTACTGCTGAAGATAAACCACCCTGAAACTGATAATAGTCATCAGAATCTAAAATATCATGTTCCTTATTATCTTGGTTATGAACAACTAACTGCACATTTTTAAGAGCATTCTCCAATGATTTTTTGTCCTCTATAGGTTCAAGATTATCTCGGTAAATCCACTTACTCCAATTAAGAAAAGATTCTCCAAAATCATCAATATTTTCCCAATTAGAATGTGAAATTAGTTCTTGTAGACCAGCTCCATATGAACCTGGCGCTGAACCAAATATACGATTAATTGGATCACCATCCATTAATGCTCCAGCAAGTGGGTTAAATTTATCATTCTCATTAAGATTAGAAATAAGATTTATTGCTTTAGAAATTAATTGAACTAACTGGGGAAATGCATCTCTAAACATTCCCGAAATCCTTAATGTAACATCTACCCTTGGCCTATCGAGAACAGATAAAGGGATGATTTCTAAATCAATTACTCTTCTTGAGGGTCCATCCCAAACAGGTTGCACGCCTAATAAATATAGTATTTGACAAATGTCTTCCCCACCGTTTCTCATGGTGGAGGTTGCCCATACAGATATTGCTATTTTTCTTAAATCTTCTCCATTGTCTTGTTTGTATAAATCAATTATTTGAGACGCAGATTTACAACCAACACTCCATGCTGATTCAGTTGGAAGTCCTCTCGCATCAATTGAAAAGAAATTTTTACCAGTGGGTAAAGCTTCGGTTTTACCTCTCGTAGGAGCTCCAGATGGACCACTTTTTACATATTTGCCATTTAATGAATTAATAAATGATAATTTTTCATTATATGAAGAATTAATTATTGGAATTAGGATCTCATTTTTTAATAATAAAAAATAATTATTATGTTTTTTATTATTAAAGAAATAGTCTATTATTTTCTGATTTTTATATTTATCTAGATATTTTATATTGTTTTGCTTTTTATAAAAAAACAAATATATTAGATATTTTGCTTGTTGTTCCAAAAAATCAATAGCCATTCTAAAGTTTATAATTTTTTTATTTGAAAAACTCAATAATATTTTTTTATCTTTATCAGTTAACTTTTGATCGTATTTATTTGTCCAAGGATTTAAATCTAGTTTTAAATTTTTGGCTATATATTGAATAAGACCAATTCGGCTGGCATTTGGAACTCTAGCAATACACAAGAATAAGTTTATTTCATTAATGTCATTCTGCCTATTGCCAAAAACATGCAAACCTGTTCTAATTTGAGATTCTTTAATTTTGCAAAGAAAGGAATCAATTTCTTCTATTTGATTATATTTATTCTTTAAAGTAATTTCCCTAAAATCTTTTTTAATTAATTCCATAATGGAATTTTCAATTATTTCAATACGATTTGAATATAGTAATTTAGCTTCAAAATATTCGTCTAAATAACTTTCTAATATTGAATATTTTCCATATAATTCTGACCTATCCAAAGGAGGGGTTAAATGATCAATAATTGTGGCAGCAGTTCTTCTTTTAGCTTGGGATCCTTCTCCAGGATCATTTACGATAAAGGGATATATATTAGGTATTGCTGGACAAATAATATTTGGAAAACATTTATTGCTGAGACCTATAGATTTGCCAGGTAACCATTCAACAGTCCCATGTTTACCAATATGGCATATAGCATTTGCATTAAAAACTTTTTCAATCCAAAAATATTGTGCTAAATATCTATGGGGAGGTGGAAGATCAGGAGAATGAATATCTCTATCTGTGTAGGGGTCATAACCACGTTGAGGTTGAATCAATAATGTTATTTTTCCAAATCTAAGACCATTTATTGAGAAGCCTTTATTATCTAGATCGATGGAATCAGATGGTTTACCCCAACGATTAACAATAATATTTTTTGGATCAATTTCTAAATAATTCCAATATTTTAAATATTCACTAAGTGGGAAGAAATCTAATGGTTCATTATTTTGAGATTCAATATCATTAGTTCTAGTTTTTATAAGCATTGACATTAATTCCGAAGAATCTTTAGGATAATTACAAGATCCAAGGTCATAACCTTCTTCTTTTAACCAATTAAGAATATTTATTATTGAAGATGGTGTATTTAGACCAACGCCATTTCCTATTCTTCCATTCTTTACTGGATAATTACTTATTACTAAACAAATTCTTTTATCAAAATTATTAAGTTTCTGAAGTTTCACATAATTTGTTGCAAATTTTGAGATCCATTCAATCCCTACTTGATCAGCTTTGTAACTAGTTATTTCACTGTAAAGTGTATTTTTTTTTGATATTATTTCTTTAAAAGCAGAAGGAGTGGTAGTAATTCTTCCATCAAATTCAGGAATAATTATTTGCATTAATAAATCAGATGAATTCATTCCAAGATTTATAACGTCATAACCATTATTTGTAAGTATTATATCAACCAAATTTTTTCCAATATCATGAACATCGCCTTTGACAGTTGCAATTAAGAGTTTTCCATTTGATATGTTTTCATCTACAGTTTCCATATATGGTTCTAAAATTGAAACAGCAAATTTCATTGTTTCTGCTGATTGGAGTACAAATGGCAATTGCATTTGACCTGAACCAAATAAATCTCCTACAACTTTCATCCCATCAAGTAAAAAAGTATTAATTATTTCAAGGGGTTTATATTTTTTTAACGCTTTATTTAATTGATCCTCTAAACCTATTTTTTCTCCATCAATAATATGATTTTTTAGACTTTCTTCCAGAGTTAGTTTTTTATTTTCTAAAGATGCTTTTTTGAAATCTTGAATAGATAAATCTTGAAAAGCCTTTGTTAATTCTACTAATGGATCATAAATACAAATATCATCTTCAAATTCTCTCCTGTCATATATCAAATCTAAGCAAAGCTTTTTAGTTTCTTCAGAAATTTTTGATAATGGCAAAATTTTATTTGGTGCGATGATAGCAGAATCCAATCCTGCTTTAATGCATTCATCTAAAAATATTGAATTTAGATTAATTCTTGATAATGGTGAAAGACCAAAACTAATGTTTGAAATCCCAAGTATGATATGAATCTCTGGGAAATTTTCACGAATTTTAGATATGGCAGTAATTGTTTCTTTAGCGTTTAATCTATCTTCTTCTATCCCAGTAGATATTGGCAGAGCTAATGGATCAAAAAAGAGCTCATAATCAGATAAACCACATTCTCTGGTTCTATCAATCGCTCGTTTAACAATGTTATATTTTTTATCTGCATTCCTTGCCATTCCATCTTCATCAATGGTTCCTACAACAAGACCTGAACCATACCCTAAGGCTAAATTTAGAACTTGATCAAACCTTTCATTACCGTCTTCGTAATTGGTTGAATTTATAATACATTTACCCCCAGCAGACTTTAATCCACTTTCCATTTTGTCAGCATCAGTAGAATCAATCATTAATGGCAAATTTATATTGGTAACTAGTCTTGAAGTTATTTCTTTCATATCTTTAACTCCATCTCTCCCCACATAATCAACATTCACATCAAGAACGTGTGCATTTTCTTTTTGTTGTTGCTTGGCAATTGAAACTAGTCCATCCCAATCGTCGTTATTTAATAACTCCCTTACCTTTTTAGATCCACTTGCATTTAATCTTTCTCCTACAATCAAGATAGAGTTGTCTTGTTTATACGATACAGAATTATATATTGATGATGCAGAAGGAATATAACCACTTAAATTGTTATTTCCAATTTTGTTAGACCTTTCATTATTTGTAATTTCATCGATTATTGAAGAAAGATATTTAATATGTTCAGGTGTTGTCCCACAACATCCACCTATTAATTGAACTTTAAAGTCATATATAAAATTCATTAACTGCATCTTTAATTCTATTGGCTTTAATCTGTAGTGAGCAACACCACCAATATTTTCAGGAAGTCCTGCATTGGGAATACAGCTTAAGGCGAAAGGAGAATTTTCAGATAAATATTTAATATGTTCTTTCATTTGTTCTGGGCCAGTTGCACAATTCAGTCCAAGGATATCTATATTAAATGGCTCTAATATTGTTAATGCAGATGCGATGTCAGTTCCAACAAGCATAGTACCTGTTGTTTCCATTGTTATAGATACCATTATAGGTATATCTATATTTTTACTATTAAGTACTTCTTTAGAAGCTAATAAGGCAGATTTAATTTGTAATACATCTTGACAAGTTTCAATTAAAAGAAGATCAACTCCTCCATCAATAAGACCATATATTTGTTCTTTATATGATTGCTTTAATTCATCAAAATCTATATGTCCTAATGTGGGTAATTTAGTAGTTGGTCCAATTGAGCCAGCAACAAACCTTGGCTTATCTACTGATGCATATTTGGCAGCAGCCTTTTTTGCTATTAATGCAGCATTTTTATTTATCTCATATGCCTTATCCGCAATATCATATTCATCTAGAACTATTGATGAGGCTCCAAAAGTATTAGTTTCTATAACATGACAACCTGCTGCTAAGAATGAATTATGAACCTTTTCAACTACCTTTGGTGAGGATAAAACAAGGTTTTCATTACAACCCTCTAATTCTTTGCCTCCAAAGTCGTCTGAAGTAAGATTTAAGTTCTGAAAAGATGTTCCAGTACCCCCGTCAAAAATTATTAATGGTTTTTCATCTCTATTTAAATAGGTTCTGAAAGATTCCATTTTTAGGTAAAAATTAATTTATTTTAGAGAAATTCTTGTTACCCAATTATCATAGTCTTGAGAACGACCTTCTGTTATTTCTATAAGCTTACTTTTTAATTTATTCATTATTGGTCTTTCACCATTTAACTCACTTGATTCAATTTTTTTAACTGGTGTAATTTTTGCTGCTGTCCCAGTTAGAAAAACTTCATCTGCTATTAATAATTCTGTTTTATCAACAGGCCTTTCAATTACATTTATTCCAAAAGATTTTGCTAATTCAATTACACTGGCTCTAGTAATCCCCTCAAGGATATCTTGATCAACACCAGGAGTGATTAAGTCTCCATTTCTTACAATAAATAAATTCATACCACTAGCTTCGCTTACCTTACCACTTGAATTTAATAACAAGGCTTCATCAAAACCCGATAAACTAGCTTCTGTTTTAGCTAATGAACTAGTAATATAAGCTCCACTTATTTTTCCTCTCAATGGGAGGGATCTATCTTCTTGTCTAGTCCAACTACTCATTCTACAAGAAACTCCATCTGGGGATAGATAATCTCCTAGTTCAATACAATACATAAAGAAATCTGTTTCAATATTGTGTAACCTTGGAGCTATACCTAAATCGCTTGTATATACGAATGGTCTAATATAGATAGGTTTTTCTGGCTTATTTCTTTTTATAACTTCCTCTAAGGCTTTAAAAATATATTCTTCAGAAATATCAGTTAAGAGTAATTTTGCACTTTGAGATAATCTTTTTATGTGTTTATCAGTTCTAAATAGAAGGAATTCTTCTTTATTTTTAGGGTTAGGTATCGCTCGCATTCCTCCAAATGCAGCAGTACCATAATGTAGTGCATGAGTAGCTATTGATATTTTTGCTTCTTTAAATGGAATACATTTACCTTCGAACCAGGCGTATGGAAGAAATTCATGCATATTTTGTTTATTTAATTAATGTAAACTAGTTTTATCCTACTTACTTATTCTAAACCCTACTTATATATAAAAATGCACAGGATATTAAATATAGCAGGAAATGAAAAGAATAAGGATGATTTAATAGAGCAACCAGTTGCAGATTTTATTTTTATAACAAGTGTTAAAGCTGATTTAAATCTCTTATCGAACTTATTGTTAGAAAAAGAATTTGCCTCTTTAAAGAATAATATTAGAGCTTTAGAAATTTCTAATTTAAATTCCTCAGCTCAAATAGATAATTATCTACTAAAAACAATTAATTATGCAAAAGTTGTCGTACTACGATTATTTGGAGATAAAGGTACATGGAACTATGGAATTGAACAACTCTTAAATTGGCAAGCAATTGATAAAATAAGAAAGTTAGTAATCCTATCAGGTACCCTTGATCAGGAAGTTTCCTTATGTGAAATTAGTAGTATAGATAAAGATGTAGCATTAAATATTTCTAAATTACTAAGATCTGGAGGACTGGAGAATTATAGAAAATTTCTTAATTGTTTAAATTACCTAAAAAAAGATGAAAAATTAATTCCTAATGAGTTTTTGAAGATTTCTTTTTATGCAGATCCTTATTTGTATGATTGGAAAATTGAAAAAGGAGAAAAGATAGGAATAATATCCTATAAATCGCTTTTTTTGGCTAATGAAATTGAAGTAAA
>CACBVE010000008.1 GCA_902542595.1 uncultured Prochlorococcus sp. | reverse complement strand
AACTGTTACCAAATACAGGAATGAAGGAAGGTTCAAAAAGAGTTCTGTTAAAGAAATAAATAGAGGTAAAAGAACTGATTTTTACTACCACAGAATTAATGCCATTAAAGACGTATCAAAAATAAAACCAATACATATAGCTGGTAAAAAAATCCTAGACAGATTTGCATGACCAGTACCGCTTCAAAGGGCGGTAATAAAAAGAGAAAACCTACTCTAATTGAACAGGCTCAATGCCTTCGCCCATACGAGGAAATATTTGCATTTTTACCATGCAATAACAAAAAATATCCTCCCATTAAAGGTTGGCAAAATAAATCTTTTTCTATTGATGAAATAGGTGGATTTAATTTTGTCGCTGCTATAGGTGTAAGAACAAAAGTTGGGAACTTATTTTGTATTGATATTGATGGCATTACTGCTGTTGATTATCTATATGAAAGAAACCTAATTCCACAACATTGCAAGACTTGGCAAGTTCATAGATCCAACCATAACTGGAAGATGAAATTGTTATTTCAGCTAAGACCAGATCAACTTCAAGCACTACAAAGAAAAGAGTTTGAAGAGTCCAGAGCAACAGGTGCGGAGGAACAATTAGAGTTCTTTTTTCATGGTGGTTGTCAGGTTGTTGTATTAGGTGAACACCCCAGCAGAGGGAAGTATTTTAGCCCTAGAGGATTTGAAGTTGATGCACTAACTGCACCTCCTGATGATTGGTTCAAACTAATATTGGAAGCATCAAAAGGGCAGCAACAAGTAAGGAGAGGATCTTCAAATAGTAAAGATTGGATAAGGTTAGATTTTTGCCCAATATGCAAAAGAGAAGAGAATCCAATATGCAGTATTCATAAAGATGGAAAGACCTTGAGATGTTATTGGGGAGGCCATCACTATCCACCAAAGAACCTCAAAAGGGGTGAAGTAATAGAAGGAGAATGGGCATTTTCAAGTGTCGTTCTAAGCGTACCCATAGGAACATTTAGCCATTTCGTAAAACACCAACCAACCCCAGCACAACAACTCTGGAGAGATTTACATGAGTAACATTTACAAGTCTTGGAAGTTTAGAGAAGGCTGGAAGATTAGTAGCAAAGGTGAGCAAATACCATCAACTCTTCATGTTGGTGTATGGGCTGAGCTAATTAAACAGAGCATTGGTAAACACCTCAGATTTAATGAGATAACTATGCTTGCTGAGTTGCATGGTAAACCCATAGCACCTGAGATATTAGATGAGTTATACATTGAGCTAGGTGAAAGAGGTTGGACTATTCAAAAAGGGCAAGCTAAAGATGCTTTCATAAAAGTTGCTAGATCCAACTCCTATAACCCCATCACAAAATATCTATTAGAGGTAGAAAATGATGCTGGTATTGCACCTATTGATATAGATAAAATTTCTACTAATTATTTAAAAACAGATAATTTATTGTTTGATCAAATGATGGCAGATTGTTTGATTGGTGCTGTAGCTAGAGCCTTTGATCATGGCTGCCAAATGGATTATTTAACTTGTTTGAAAGGTAAGCAAGGTATCAAGAAAAGTACATTCTGGAGAACACTAGGAGGAGAATATTTTTCAGACACAATGCAGAAGGACATTAAAGATTTAAGACTTTGCATGAATACTTGTTGGTTATATGAATGGGCTGAACTTGAGATTTGGACTAGCAGAAGTCAGCAAGGAACTTTGAAAGGATTAATAACTCAAAGAGTTGATGACTTTAGACCTCCTTATTATTCCTCAATGGGTAGATTCCCAAGAAAATCAATATTAGTTGGTTCAGTTAATGAGGATAGTTTTCTTAGAGATAAGACAGGTGCTAGGCGGTATTGGATTATTGAAGTTGATCAAATGATTGATATAGATAAAGTTCTCAATGATAGAGATTCAATATGGAAAGCTGCTGTAGCTGCATATAGAACAGGAAGGTTGCCCATGCTGTCAGATCATCTAGAGCAACAATCATTATTAAATAATCAAATTTATGAAAATGAAGATCCATTTTTAGAACCTATCCAGAGAAAAGTTGAAAGCTGGAATAAAGGCCATAAATTTTCTACCAGAGATGTATTGATAGATTCTGAACTTAGAGATGGCAATAAAATAACCCCAGCAGATATGAACAATGCAGCAAGAATATTAAAAAGCTTGGGTTGTGTTCGAGATAAAAACCAAACTAGAAATTCAATATCAGGTGTTAGGTCAAGACTTTGGTCATTGCCTCATACTGACTCACCCGACTAACTAGGTTGAGTCACTTCAAAAGTATTTAATAGTAATTAATTAGAAGATTTTGACTCAGTACTCACTACAAAAAATAAAAACTATATATATTAAATAGTTATTGTTATTGGAGGGAGAGAGAAAGTGGGTGAGAGGTTGAGTTTAAGCTTCACAAAGTTGTGAGCCTTACTGTGTCTATGACAGTACTACCAACAGTTTTGGCAAGATTTATGAGATTGGCTCACCATACTCACTACAATCCTTAAAGAGTGAGATGAGAATTAGACAGGTTGAGACTATAAATTGGACATAAAAATGTAGTTGGACATGACCCATTCTCAAAGATCACATGAGACTCATTAACCTCGATAGTTACCATGAAAAGTTTTAGCTGTATTAGAGAATTTTGGTTTACCTGATTCAATTCCCATTTTCCAAATTAGGTTTAGGCAACCAGTAGCAGCACTATATTGCTCAGCTTCCATAGATTTTAAAAACACCTGTTGAGATTGATACAAAAGCCATGCCAATAAGTCAGGTCTTTCAGTCTTAGTGAGGTTCTGGACTAACTTAGCTGATGCCCATTGAATGTCGAGATTTGCGGATCTTCGGGTAATTTTGTAGTCGTGGACTAGATAGTTAATAGTTTGACCCACCCCCCAGCCTTTTTCCATCTTTCGGAGAGCATCATTACGTCTAGCATTTCTTTCTTTTCTAGTAACTACAGCCATGTTTCTTCTCCCATAATTCTTCCACTTCATTAAGGTAAACGACTATTGAAAGTTGGGTATATTTCATTAACGCTGCAAGTTCACCTAAAGCATCAGGCATACCTGAGTAACATTCACACGCTTCATAGAATCGAACCTTTGAAGCAAGAATATCCATAATTTGAATTAGGTGCGGATCAATTAACTTTCTTGGAGGTTCAGTTTTTTTTTAGAGTCCAGGAGTATTTCTTTTAACCTTTCACTCTTCATTTCAAGAGTCTTAGATTCTTCCTCCCATACTTCCATTTGGTTTGCCATTTGTCGTCTAATATTTGTTGCCTTCATATCCAACTCTTCAATTTCCGCTTCAACTTGTTTTCTATAAAAATCATCATTACAAAGTTTTGGTAACTGTTCATTCCAGAACCAATGATTTGTTTCAGGTGTAATTCCTGAGAATGTTGGATCTTCTTTTGACCTAGCTTGAGAATCTTCTTTGACTCTTTGCAATGTAGTGGCATAAATATTGCCAGTTACTTTTAAGAAGTTTGCTAGTGGGTGTGATTTAGAAATCATATTCTTGGCCTCCCATAATGATCTAAGTTGCGAACATTTCTATATTCTCTTTTGGCCTTTTCTTCTAAGTTTCTTTGTCTTAACGCTTCAGTTTTTTCAACCATTGATGCAACCATTTGATCATAAGCATCTTGCTCTTTTGCCTTACGTTCCCAATAGCCAGTTGAAATTCTTAAATGGGCTGCAAGTTCTTTGTGATTGCGTTCAATAATAGATTTTAAAGTTAAACCAAATTTAGTTGGATCTACTGGAGTGCCATATTGCCTTTTTGGTAATAGACCAGCAGTACCTTCAAAAGATTTAATTAGAGTTTCAATTTCTCTAGCCTCATGTTCAACCTTTTGCTGGTCGTCAAAGGACTTAAATAAGCGTTCTTCTAAACTCATAGACGTAATAAGAAAAGGGACATTCCTGAGTCCCAGAGAGGAGGCAGTTCAAAGGCTACACTAAGATGCCACTCCCATTGTAGTTACTGGGTTTTGCCCATGTTTTTAGTCAACTTTTATGTACTAATATCTACAGGTAAATCAATGTGTAATATGAAGCAATATTACTGGATTCTTACTTTAATAAGAATTTAAAAATAGCTATTAAATATAGAAGTTTTCTTCCAGCCCTCTTCTAATAATTTTTTATATTCTTCTCTAGCTGCTTCTACAGTTTCAACTCTTGAACCCTTCATTACTGGTTTACTACTCCTTTTATATACACAGCCATAACTAACCATCATTGCATCAATACTTGGAGATGGTTTTGATACATCTTCAAATGGTTCAAATACTTTTATTCTGGATCTGTCCTTATTTATAAGAGTAAATTTCTCCATTAATAATTTTTCAAATAATAATTTGGTTTAGTCCTCTTAAAAGGTTTTTTAAATACTACTAACCATTTTAAAAATTCTTTCCAATCTTTTGCCTTACAAAATGCCATGTGAATCTCATGCCGTTGATCTACTGAGTAACAGCGTTGGTTCATAATCTTTGCAAGAGTTCTTGAATGTAGTGGAGTTTCATCTCTCATCAGTAATCAGACTCCCTCTCTAAACAATCAGGCGGATAATAGATTTTATAATCACACTTCACACAAGCCCATTTAGCTGAAGGACACTCTAAAGAGCAGCCCATAATTGCCCATTTACCAGAGTGAGCAGCTTCAGCAGTTGGCATACCCCAGAGACATGGTTTTATGGATTTCTTAGCTTTGCATTTTGGACAGTTTTGAATCTTATGCCAGCGATATTCGCCATCAAAAAGCTTGTAGCAATTTTCCATCAACTTCCCTCGAAAGTACCAAGTGTCATCAATAGGTGGTGGATCTTTTCTTTTCATAATTATTGTTGTTGCTGTTGTTGTTGACGTAATAATTTTGCTGTTAGTAAGGCATCATTTTTGTTATATGCTTTCTGATAAGTTGCGGAATGAATTTCCTCGCTATGACCCATAAATTTTGAAGCTGTAGCAGTATTGATATTTAAATTTGCGGTGCGATACCCATACGCATGACGTAATTGATATGGTTCAAACGCTGCATTACTTTTTTGTAGTAACCATTTTGAATATGTATTATTTACCTTCTTTAAAACTTTTGCGTCATATTCACTAGCGTGATCTATAGAAAAAATCTTATTAACTTCTAAGATATTTAATTCTCTTGCCCACTCCTGATGTAAGGCTAAAGCAATTCTCCATTCAGTTGGTTTTTTATTTTTTTCTACAGTTAATATTTCTGCAAAAATTTCTCCTTCTTCCTCAAATGGTTTAATACTCCAAACTTCAGAAGTTCTTGCACCAAAAACAAATTGAGCAGCTAATGCCCAACCCCATTGCCTCTGGGCTGGCAAAAATGATTTATCTTTTCTAACTCTTACTGTATAAGCATCATTTCTTAAAGCTCTAACAATTTCAAGATATTCCTCATCAGTTAATCTATCTCTGGATCTTTTTTTGAGTTCTGTATTGTATGCCTGTTGTGTAGCTGTTGACCATTCCCCAAGTTTTTTTAAATTAGGAATCTCTGCAAACTTTCCAACTAATAAACAATATTTAGCAAAATCTGCTTTTTTCTTTGAAGCCTTTGGAAATGTATTACCAAGTTCAAAAATTTTTTCAGTATTAAAAATTTGATGTTTTTCTAGCTTATTAATATAGTGCTGAATTTGATACCAGTAGCCTTCACTAGTTTTATCTTTATCTTCCTGACTCCAAAAATACTTTTCATACCTTTTTAAAATATCTCCAACTTTTTTACTAGTTGGTTTTAATTCAATAACTTCTTCCTCCTCCTTCTTTTGCCAGTTCTCCCATTTAAAAGAACCACCAATTTTTTCATCACTTAATTTTTTAGCTAACCTATGAGCCTCATCAAGATTTTTAATATCAGCTTTTAAATTTATTGGAACTCTTTGCTGGATAGTCTGATTAGATTCTGGATTAGTTTTACTTGGTAAATAAGCTCTAAGGGTGAATCCATCTTTTCTAATTTGTATAGTTACTCCTCTTCTTTCACTCTTCAAAAGCCTATTTCTAGCATCTAGCTTTATATCTAATATTTGTTGTGAATTTGCCATTGTTCGGATAGAAAAAGTTGGTGGCCTTGTCTCGGTGGCCTTATTCTAACCAATATGTACAAATAGGTGCAAGTTGACCTATATTCTGTCAATCAAAAAATGTTTTCGTTTTATAACCCTTGAGAACCCTAGTTATAACGTGAATTACTTGACTATGACTGACTTCTTATGATATATATTAATGGTTCGGATACAACTGAATAACCCGTTGGAGGGGTGGTCGAGTGGTTTAAGGCTCTAGTCTTGAAAACTAGCGTGTCTGCAAGGGCACCGTGGGTTCGAATCCCACCCCCTCCGTTCTAAATAAAATGTAACCGAATTCAACCGAATAATATAAACACCCTTTTGGTACGTCTTTGTTAAGATAAATTTTATTTGGACTATGAGTAAAGGATTCGCAACAGATAACCTAATACCCAAAAAATCCAAGAAAAAAATTATCTCTAATGAACCTCAAGGAAGATTAATATCTTGGTCACCTTGGCCACCAGCTAATTTTCAGACAAGATATCCTGCTTTCCCTTTTGTTCTTACAATATTGATTATAGTAATCGGGCAATGGTATCTATCTCTACTAAGATAACCTGAAACTAATTTTTTATATTTAAATTTAAGATGAATTTAATTTGAGAATTTATTTTGTTTTTTTCAATTTTATTATTAGCCCACTTTCAGGCAGCAATCATCCCAATATTATTAGGAATTAGATCTATAAGAAAATTCAAACACATTCGCAATAACGAATTGATTCCTTTCGGTTTTATTTTTTTAGGATTGGCATCGATTTCTGAAATGATAGATCATACCCAAACATCTTGGATTTATGTAGATCATTCCTCTTTATTTAATTGGTTATTTTATTCTTTCCTATCTTTAGGTCTAACATGTTTATCGATATCAGTTATAAAAAATAAATTTATTCAAAAAACCAATTTTTGTATTTCTTTATGTTCAATAATCTCATATTTTTTATTTGATAAATCTATTGCTCTTCTTTTTCAAGTAATAATAAGTATTCTTCTAATTATTAATTGGCAAAGAGTTTTTAAAGATTGGTTTTTTATCCTTTACCCAATATTTGGTATTTTTTTTACGACTTTCTTTGGAACAAGGCTCTCAATTAGTGGCGATCAATTTTGGCATGTTTTAATAGGCCCATCTGGAACAATAAGCGTTCTAACCTTTTATTTAGTATTAAAGAGATCGGGCAAAAAATTTACTTAAGATTCTTATGAAAGTATTTGTATTTACAAGTTTTTTAGTGTGCTTAGTCACAATGATCTCTCCAGTAAGAATCCTTGCTGATACGGCACTTGATGTGTACATGAATGATTTTTATTCTAAATCGAATGAAGCTAGCCAGATTCTTAAAGAAATCGAAAATAGTCTAAAAGAGGGATCAAGAAAAAAAGTATGCTCTAGGCAAAGAGAGGCAGCAAGATTAGGTCTATTAGCTAATAAATCATTAATTAAAGCCTTTGAAATAGAGGGAGCTAATCCACCTATGCAAGCAATAAAGGCAAGTCAAAAAAGATGGGAATCTATTCTGAATGAGTGCTGAAGAAAGTTAGTAAATCTATAAATCTTTTTAAATTTGCATTCTTACAGATTTACTAATTAAAGGAATTTCTGGTTCAACTCCATAAATACATTGAGAAATCGAATAAATAAAAATACATAGTGTAAATATAAAAATTATTGAGCCTAATTCAACTATGGGAAATATTCTCAAGAGATAAGAAATTATTATTAAAGCAATATCAATTAATAAAGCTTGGCATGCGTTATATCTTACGAAATAGGGAACTTTTGGATTTCTTACTAATCCAGCAAACAAAATTATAAATAATAAAAAACTACCAAAAGGCAAAGATTTTTCAATTATTGCTATCGGAAAAGTTAGTAATAAAAGTATTTTTAAAAAAGAATATTTATAGAACAAATAATATCCAAAAGGTATTGATGCCTTTAATGGCAAAGTATACAAAAATACTGATGAGAGTCTTTGGAATATCTGATTCAATATATTATTGAAATTTCGTATTTATATTTTAACCTAATTTTTTGAACTTAATAAAAAGACTTACTTTCGAAAAAATCAATTTTGGCAGATGGTTATTAAATATTAGATAATTGATTCAGGTTCATAATTCAAAATGCGTATCCTACATACAATGTTGAGGGTTGGAGATTTAGATAAATCCATTGATTTCTACGTCAATAGATTAGGAATGAATTTATTACGAAAAAAGGATTACCCTCATGGAAAATTCACTTTAGCATTTGTTGGTTATGGCTCAGAAAAAGAAAACTCAGTAATTGAATTAACTTATAACTGGGACAAAAAGTCTGAAGACTATGAGCTTGGAGATAAATATGGTCATATAGCTATTGGAGTAAAAGATATTCATCTAATTTGCCAAGGATTAGAAAAAAATGGTTGTAAAATAACAACCAAACCTAAAACAATGAAAAACAGTACTACTGTCTTGGCTTTTGTTGAGGATCCTGATGGTTATAAAATTGAACTTATTGAAAGAGATTAAAAGCTCAGAAGTTTTTAATTAAACAAACAAATAACTAAAATTTAAAAAGATTGGATTATCAAATATATCGTTTTCAATTGGCGAAAAAATACCTCTAAGATCACATTGGATGGATTCTGCAGTTTCAATTATTATAAAAGATTATTTCTAAGACGAGTAATTATTAAAAATAAAATGAAAACTTTAAACAATCTATATTAATTCTAAATAGAGTATATAGACAATCTATATAGATTTATATATCATAGAATTATCTTATAAAGCTTATGCCTAGTAATTGGTCACAAATAAGAGATGAATGGCTTGATAGAACCGCGGTTGCGAAAGATGATGCTAAATGGGCATTAGAAGCTTTAATTAATTCTGAAGAAGAGTTATTTGAAATAGAACAAAAAATAAAGAATAAAGAGGACGCTATAAGCCAAGTAAAATTTTTGAAGAAAAAGGTTAAAGAAACTATTTCCTCTAAAGAAATTAGTCTCGATGATATTGCATTAAATACTTCAAATTCAAACAAAGTACAGATCTCAGTACCATCAAACCTTACTTATCTTTTGAAAGTTTGGGCCGCAGCAGAAGGAAGAGATCTATCAAGTGTTGCTTTTCAATGTTTAGAAACTGGTATAAGGGAAATGAAAAGCAAAGGTTCAATACCTTCAATAGCAGTCAATAGATATGACTCCGCCTGTCAAAAGAGGATTGCATTAGCAGAAGTAAACAATCTATTGGAGAAATACGAATTAGCTCAGGATGAAATCAAATAATTATGAATAACAGAAAAATCATTAAAGGATACAAAACATTAATATCATCAAGATTTAATGTAGATACTTCTGTAGATAAATCTAAAGATGGAATAATTTATACTCTTTATTCTGATACATTTAATTCACTTAAAGTTGGTTTTGCTGAAAATGATAAGGTACTAGAAAAAAAATTATCAAGTGAAGCATTGATATTATTGGATATGAAAAAAGGCAAAAAGAAAGATCTATGTTTATTAATAATCACTCTAAATGAACTTGGCATCAAATATTCAGACAATTTTTATTTCAAATACTCAGGTTCTTTAATGAAACATTTATCTACTTTAGGTTGGCCTGTTGGAAGATCACTTTATAAACAAAGAAAGATTAAAAAAGAACTTGTATGTGCATAAATTTAAATATAATCGCACTCTAAAGTTTCTCTGGTTTCTCTATTTGTAATTGGATTAGTTCCAGTAGCACTTTCACAAAATTTCCTAATAATATCTTTTGGCAAAAAAACATTTGTGAAGTCTGCGCCTTGTATTTTTACATTTTCAAACTGGGTACTATAAGCAAAAGAATCCTCCAAGTTAGTATTTGATAAATCTGTTCCATCTAAAACAGCCGAGTCTAAGGTTACTTCTCTTAAATTGGAGTTACTTAAATTAGTATCTTTCAATTTTGCGCCATAAAGAGTCGCATTTTGGAGCTCACAACCTGACAAATTTGCGTCTTGTAAATCAGTCAAATAGAAAGTTGCTCCTTTTAAATCAGATCCAGAAAAATCAGCCCCTACCAAAGATTGTTTACCATAATCCAACGCAGCAAAGCTTCTAGAAGGGAGTGTTAAGACAACTATTAAAAAAGTTAAAATTATAAATCTCATTTGTTTGAGTAGTATTTCAATAAATTCTAACTTCTTAAGCTGAAATCTAAAAATTAATTATTTACTGAATGCTATATTTATTGAAATAGCAAATCTCGAAATAGGTTTTGGATATAAGTCCTTATGATGCAATTGTTGTTGGTTCTGGAGCTACAGGAGGAATAGCAGCACTTACATTGGCAGAACAAGGGATCAAAGTTTTAGTAATAGAAGCGGGGCCTCAATTTAAAAGGGATGAAGCTAGTAATCATGAGCCAAAAAGTACATTAAAAAGATTATCAGGAGTCATAACAAAAAAACATGCCAATCAGTGCCAACATCCTGGTTATTGGAAAAATAATCCTGACTTATATTCAAATGAATTGAAGCATCCTTATGACTTCCCAAACAAAAAGCCATTTCTATGGACACAAGGTAAACAATATGGGGGGAGATCATTAACTTGGGGAGGCATAACATTAAGACTTTCCTCAGAAGACTTTCATCCGGCTAAAAAAGACGGATTCGGGCCAAACTGGCCTATTTCATACGAAGAAATTTCCCCGCACTACGATTTTATTGAAAATTTCTGCGGAATTTATGGACGAAAAGATGATATCAAGGAGGTCCCAAACGGTAAATATATTGGTGAAATTCCTCTTACAGAAAACGAAAATGTTTTTGGCAGCAAAGTTAAATCAAAATTAAATTATCCATTTATCCAATCAAGAGGATTTGACCGTAATTCATCTGTAAAAGAAAAAAATTGGCCCAAGTCCTCTAGTGTAGGAAGCTCTTTAAAAAAAGCTTTAGATACTGGAAATGTACAAATAATCTCTAATTACCTAGTGGAGTCTTTTGAGATTAACAAGATAACAGATCTTGCCTCAAAACTAACGATTGTAAACCTAGAAAATGGACACAAAGAAGTATTGGATTGTGATTTGATTCTTCTTTGCGCATCAACAATTTCAACACTGAGAATACTACTGAACTCAGAATACAAATCAAATTCCTCAGGGTTTAAAGATAATTCTGGAAAATTAGGTAAATACCTAATGGATCACATATCTATCTGTAGATTTTTTTCAGTCCCAAAAGCAAAAAACTCAGATAAATCACTAAATAATCCTCCCGATCTTTCTGGAGCAGGCAGCTTCTTTATTCCTTTTGGTTCAAATTTACCAGAAATTAACGACATAAATTTCCATAGAGGTTATGGAATCTGGGGGGCAATTGATAGATTAGGGATCCCAAAATTTTTACAAAAAGACGCAAACAAATCAATTGGTTTTCTTATCGCCCATGGTGAAGTTCTTCCTAGAGAGAAAAACTCAGTTTCTCTCTCAAGAAAAACAGATGAATGGGGCATACCAATTCCCTACATTGAATTTGAATGGAGCGAGAATGAGTTAAATATGGCAAAACATATGGAAAAAACAATACAAAAATCAGTCAAAGCTGCAAAAGGTAAAATAAAAAATATTGATGAACTAATGAATATTCCATTAGGGAGTTTATTTACAAAAAATTTGATAGCACTTTCTGATAGTCCTCCTCCTCCTGGATATTATATTCATGAGGTAGGGGGAGCACCAATGGGGTTAAATGAAGAAAATAGCGTAGTAGATAAATTTAACAGATTGTGGAGATGTAAGAATGTACTGGTACTAGATGGAGCATGCTGGCCCACATCATCTTGGCAAAGCCCCACACTTACAATGATGGCCTTGAGTAGAAGAGCATGTTTAAATATTAAAAAGACTTAGAGGGTGTAAATAATTGATTTAAATAAATTTCTGAGACAGAATTATCTGTACAACCGTTTTGAACGAGAAAAGTAGCTAATGCTGAATTTATAAGCTTATATTGATCCCAAGTCGGGTTACTTAATACGAAATCTTTCATAGTGTTATAAAGAGTTTCTGAAAGCTCTGTTTCTAATGAGACTTTATTTGAAGAGCACTCTACGAGTTTCTTATCAGTTGAATTTGTTTGGTTGATTTGATCCATAAACTTATTTTTCTACCTTATCAATAATGATATTTTTCTATAAAAATATCAAGAAAAATCTTATGGTAAACTTTTCAAATTATCAAATAAGACTCATGTTATAAGTAGGTTCTTAAAAAACTTCTTTTTCAAATAAGGAAATTGAATAGATCTTAAAAAAAAGTCAACAATAATGTTGAAGTCCTGTTTTTTTTGAAAAATACTGCCATTTCTAATCCAGTGTGGATTTGGACGTGGAAAACAATCAGCAAATTGTGGAAAATCTCGCTCAAAATACTTTCGCGATTTTATATTAAGAATACTTATATATGCTGAGTCTATTAAGACTAGCTCGAGAAAGAGACAGGTGATTCATTTATTTCAACGGATTTTCTTAAGATTTAGTCTTTATTAGGCAAGCGAAGCGTGACAGGTCCTAAAGGGTGTTTTGAATTTGGATAAATACTGTGGTGATGGTGTTGGTGATTATGTTCATGTTGATGAGCCTCTACATGGCCATGATCTAAGTAATCACCTTCTCCTGTGTCTGATTTTTCTTGATTATGAGTTGGTATTTGATTTTGTATTTCACAAGCACCATTACATTCAGGATCACATAAATCACAGCTGATACCCAAGCCCTCTACATGGTCATGATGACTTTCTTGGACCATTCCAACTTCTTTTTCAAAGCCAAATAAATTTGATCTATATTTACAAGTTGAGCAATTCATAAAATTATTACCTGCGTCATTAAGAATCTCTTCAATCCTTTCTACAAAAGTGTCGACCACATAAGACTGTGACGAAAGATATTTTGCATGTATAAATGAAATATTTGGATTATTAATCGCGACTAAATCACTTTGCCTTTTTATTCTTGTAACAAGGACACCTGAGAAAAGGAAATAAGGGAAAACAATTATATTTTTATAACCAAGTCTCACAACATTTTTCAAGCCAGGTTCAACAAGGGGGAAAGTTACTCCAGAAAAAACTGTTTCCCCCCACCCTAAACCAATACCCTCTACGATCATTCTCGTAATTTTTGAAACATTGGAATTCGCATCTGGGTCAGAAGAGCCTCTACCCACAACAACTAATAATGATTCTTCAGGCTTGAGATTATTATTTTGTTTAAATACATCTTTTACTCTTTCACAAGCTGCACTAATCATTAAATTATTAATACCTAATTCTCTTCCATAAATTATTTCAATTCCTGTTTTACTTGAATAATTCATAAGTAGGCTAGGTATATCATTTTTTACATGGCCAGCAGCGAAAAGCATTGCAGGTATTGCAATTACTTTTTTTATAGAAAGATCTTTTAACATGTCTAAAGCCTCAACAATCGAAGGTTTAGCAAATTCCAAGAAACCATATTCAACTAAAAAGTTTGGATATCTTTTTTGGATGAAATTAGTTAATTCTTGAAATTCAGTAATGGCTAGTTTATTTCTACTCCCATGTCCACAGATAAGTATCGCGACTTGATTATTTAACTTCAAATCTAAATTATCCAAATTCAAATAATTACTTATACCATAATAGTAAAGAACAATATCATGTAGTGAAAAATAATAATAACTTGCTTGAAGTTCCTAATATCAACTCAAAGGATGCAAAATTAAAGAAATTAATTTATGACGTTGATGATTCCTTATTTAATAAGGATAACTATTCTTACGAAAAATTCGAGCACCTTTGCGTGTGTAGTGGAGGTACAACTTCTAGCTGTGCAAAAAATGGTTTTACAACTCTTGATCTAAGAAAAAATCACAGCAAAATTCATCTAGATAGAAAAACCAATTTAGTAACAATTGGAGGTGGTGTAATAATGGGGGACCTATTAAATCATTTACAAAAATATAATCGAAGTTTTCCAATCGGACTTTCTAAACTTCCTGGAGCAGGTTATATACTCACTGGTGGAGTAAGCCCGCTCAGTAGAACCTACGGATTAGCAATTGATAATATTGAATCAATAAAGGGTTTCTTGGGTAATGGTACATTTATTTCTTTAAAAAAAAATCAAATCAATACAGAAGAACAATTAATTTGGGAAGGAATTAAAGGCGCAGCACCCTTCTTTTCAATTATTACCGAAATAGAACTTAAGACTATCCAATCTAATTCAATTAAGGTTATTAAAGGATTTGTAAATCAAAATGAACTTACAGAAATAATAAAACTATCGGAGGAATTTCCAGAAAATATTAGTCTTCAATGGATTTATGGCCAAAAAATTTACATATATATTTTTGCTGAACTCAAAAATAATTTAGAGGATAAAAGAACAGAAGAATGCCTAATGCTTCTAGACAAATTCCCTTCTCTAGAAAAACAATTTTATGAAAACTTTAACAAAATAAATTTCTTCCCTAAGGAATTGAATTTATATGAGCTGAATGCAAATAACCATTCTGAGGTAATTAGTCTTCTTGGAGAAGATTTAAAAAATGATATCCCAATTTTCTTAAAATGTTTGGATGAAATAATGGAGAATAAACCTAACAATTCCTGTTACATTGCTTCTCAACAATTAGGTTGCAAAACTAAAAAGTTAAATCATGGCTCAAGCTTTTTTGTTCATAGAAAAAGCACTTGGAAACCATGGATATATGCATCATGGAAAAAAAATGATCTTGAAGAAAAAGAAGTCGCTTTGGAATGGATTTATAAATCGTGGAGAAAGCTAAAAAAGTTTTATCCAAATATTCACTTAGCCCAATTGCATAATCATTTGCATTCTCATGATGAAGAAATTACATTAGCCTTTGGAGACAGAATGAATGAATTAAAAATTTTAAAGAATATTTTTGACCCAAAAGGTATTTTGCCTCCTCTATGAAGTAACTTCATAATTATAAAGAAACTTAAAATGTCAAATTTCTCAAGATATTTATCTAAAAATTGGTTAGATGATCCAAAGTCAAATATTCTCTCAGGCTTAGTTGTTGCTTTCGCAATGATCCCAGAAGCAATTGCTTTTTCAGGTATAGCTGGTGTAGATCCTAAAGTTGGCCTTTTTGGTGCATTTTGCTTATCTATAACAATTGCGATTGTTGGAGGAAGAAGGGGGATGATCACTTCAGCTACAGGTTCAACAGCTCTTTTGATGACTGGACTTGTTGCTTATGGAGAATCACAAGCTCCTGGATTAGGAGTCCCATATCTTATTGCAGCTGGAATATTAACTGGAATTTTCCAAATTATTTGGGGATATTTAAGACTTGCCTACCAAATGCGATTCGTGCCAACGGGAGTATTAAGTGGATTTGTAAATGCACTGGCGCTTTTAATATTTCAGGCACAACTACCTCAGTTAGGAATAGGTATTAAAGAATCAAAAGGATTAATTGAACAAACTTTGAGTCAGTATCCAGTCAACTCTCAGATCCCAGTAGTTTGGATTCTTGTAATCCTAGGATTAATAATTATCTATGGGCTTCCAAAAATCACAAAAGTAGTCCCATCTCAACTTATCGCGATAGTAGTAATTACTCTCATAAGCATATTCTTGAATCTAGATGTCCCAACAGTTAGCGATTTGGGTAAATTACCTGATGGATTACCAAGTATTTCTCTTCCTTTTGGATCAATAGAAAATGGGAAAGTACCTTTTAGTCTTGAAACATTAGGAATTATTTTACCGACTTCACTTGCAATATCTCTCGTGGGTTTAATGGAAACCTTTTTAACTCAAGACATTTTAGACGATGTAACTGATACAAGTTCTAATAAAAATAAAGAAGCAAGAGGACAAGGAATCGCAAATATTGTGGCATCCTTATTTGGTGGAATGGCAGGATGTGCCTTAGTTGGGCAATCTGTTATGAATACTGAAAATGGTGGTAAATCTAGATTATCAACCCTCACCTCAGGGATATCTCTACTAATTATGATTATCCTCTTGAAGTCTTGGATTGGAGCAATACCAATGGCTGCTTTAGTAGCAATCATGATAACGATAGCGATAAGTACAGCAGATATAAATGGATTAAAAAATATTAAAAAGATACCTAAAAGTGATACTGCAGTAATGCTTATGACTTTTGCGGTTACAATGCTGACAAAACCTCATAATCTTGCACTTGGAGTTATTGCTGGAGTTGCATTAGCTGCAATCCTTTTCAGCAGAAAAGTCGCAAAAGTCATAACTGTCTCAAGATTTAAAGAAAATAATTTGACTACTTACAAAGTAAAAGGACAATTATTTTTTGTAAGTAAAATTTATTTCTTACAAGGATTTGATATTCATGAACATCCAGAAAATATTGTAATTGATATGTCTTTAGCTCATATTTGGGATCAAAGTGGCGTTGTTGCTCTTGAGCAAATTATTAGAAAGTTCCAGAATGGTGGTTCTAAAGTTGAAATTGTAGGATTAAATAAAGAAAGTCTTAACTTATTTGAAAGACTAGGTGGTATGGAAAGCGCTCATTAAAAAAGTTAATTAAGACTAACTTGTTGATAACAGAACCAAAGCCATTGTTGAAAAAGCAAATTCCTATGAGACCTCCAAGCGGTTTTTGAACTATTTGGATCAAAATTTTTAGGAGGAGGAACATCTCCCTTTTCTTTGTCTCTTTCAATTTCACTCATAATTCTATGCACCGTATATTCAGGATGACCTAAATGCATAAGTTGTTTTTGATCATTAGATTCAAATATTGTATATCCAACGTTTTCTCCATAAGCCAACAAATTCAATTTCCCTTCTTTTTGGGCTTTCTCCATTTCCAAATCTGGTAATCCAGCAAATCTGCTTTGAGGACAAATAAATTCATCATCTTGTGTACCCATCAAAGGGTGTCCAGGAACAAGACTTTTTAATGGGAATACCCCAAATAATTTCCTATCAAAAACTTTCTTATCGACCCCTGCCAAATAAGCCAGCGCAAAGCCAGCCCAACATAATCCAAGAGTACTCGCACAAGAATTTCTGGCTTCATTTACAATTTTTACAAATTCATCCCAATACTTAACCTCTTCAAAGGCTAGATGTTCAATAGGTGCTCCAGTAATAATGATTCCATCTAACGGTTCTGGATTATTTGCTTCTTCCCAAGTAATGTATAGATTGTTCAGATGATTAAGATCCCATGTTTTATAAGTGTGAGTTTTAAGCTTTATCCAAACTGGCTCAATTTGAAGGGGAGATAAACCAAGTGGATGTAGCAAGTTAAATTCATACTGCTTGCCTAAAGGCATAATATTTAAAATACCAATCCTAAGAGGACGTATATCCTGTCTTTTTGCCAATTCTGGTTCGATCCAAGATATATGATTTTTCTCAACATCACTAATCTTGTGATAGTTACTAGGAATTATTAAAGCCAATAAATCTCCTTTCCTATGTGATTTGTGAAAGTGCTTGTTCGAAATCTGCTTTTATATCATCAATATGCTCAATTCCTACAGAAACTCTCACCATAGTGGGAGTAACACCTGCAGATAGTTGTTCTTCTTCAGATAATTGTTGATGAGTTGTTGAAGCAGGATGAATTACTAATGTTTTTGAATCCCCTACGTTAGCAAGGTGGCTCGCTAATTTTAAGGAATCAATAAACTTTACTGCATTTTCATAACCCCCATTGAGAGAGAACATAAGCATGCAACCCATTCCCCTTCCAGTAGTATATTTTTTGGCACTAGAGTAATATGGATCAGATTCTAGGCCAGGATAATTAACACTACTTACATTAGAATTAGAATCTAGCCATTTTGCTAATTCAAGAGCATTAGAAGTTTGTCTTTCTATTCTTAAACTGAGAGTTTCCAAACCCTGCAATAGCAAGAAAGAATTAAAAGGACTTTGAGCTGATCCCCAGTCTCTGAGGCATTCAAGTCTTGCTCTTAGTGCAAAAGCTATATTTCTATTATCAGGCACTCCCAAAGATTTGCAGATATCACTACCGAAACCAAAAGCATCCCAATGAACGAGCCCATGATAAGCAGCGCTTGGCTCACTCATTAGTGGAAATTTACCATTTCCCCAATCAAAAGTTCCGGCATCAACAATAACCCCTCCGATACTTGTTCCATGTCCACCGATCCATTTTGTTGCACTTTCCACAACAACATCGGCTCCAAAATCAATTGGTCTTATTAAAGCACCACCAGCACCAAGGGTATTATCCACTATTAAGGGAATTCCATTTTCCTTCGCCAAAGCAGAGAGCCCCTCAAAATCTGGGATGTTGAATCGAGGATTTCCCATTGATTCGACATATATTGCTTTGGTTTTATCATCAATTTTATTTCTAAAACTATCGATACTATCGCCATCTGCAAATTTAACTTCTATTCCTAATCTTGGAAATTGTACCTTAAATTGATTGTAGGTCCCACCATATAGAAAAGAAGTAGAGACAAAATTATCCCCTGCAGTCATACAGTTCACTATTGCCAAGAATTGAGCAGCTTGACCTGAGGACGTTGCAAGTGCTGCCATACCTCCCTCCAAAGCTGCCATCCTTTTTTCGAAGACATCTGTGGTGGGGTTCATAAGTCGAGTATAAATATTTCCAAATTCTTTTAATCCAAAAAGGTTGGCTCCATGCTCTGCATTATCAAAGACATAGGAACTAGTTTGATAGATGGGTACTGCTCTAGAATTTGTAGTTGGATCAGGAACTTGGCCTGCATGTAACTGAAGTGTCTCAAACTTTTGGTTGCTCAAAATTTTTTAAATAATCCTATTATCTATTTAACTTAGAAAAGTCCCAAAAAAAAACAAAAAAAAGATAAATATTTATAAATCCTTTTTTAATGAGGGGTAATTATCTTTCATATATGTACTCAAATCCTCTTTTATCGCAGATCTGAGTCTCTCAATATTTGCAGATTCAATTATTGGAAAATTTTTATTAGCCTCAGGATCTTTTTCAGTAATTGATTTCCAATTCTTACCAACATCTTTTTCAGAGTTGCTTAAAACTTCATCAAAGTTGAAAACCTTATCATTACTTTTAGCATCAAATTCGCTAAAAGCTTTATTTATAAGCTCTTTTCTATTTTCGAATAGATTCTTAGCTTTTAAAGTATCTGGAAGACCCATAACTGGTTGTAATTCCTTAAGAAGTTTTATTTCCTCTTCAATTAATAGTGTCCAAACACCATATTTATTTTTTGGAAGATTAGAATTACTAAAAATATTAATTTCATCGAGGTAAAAATTTAACCATTGATAATAAGATTTTTCTTCAATAGTTTTTTTAACGGATATCTTTTTATTTTGGATCTTTGGGAGTAACTTTTCTGCCTTCTTTAAAAACTGTCTGTCTTCTCTTTCTAAATTTATTAATCCCCATCTTTGACTGTAGTCCCATAAATCTTCGTATCTTGTTAAGTCTTCTTGATTCCAACCAAGAGCTTTAAGTTCATGCGAACGATGAGTTAATTCCTTTTTCAAAAAAAACCTTTTAAACCATAATAATTCTAACCCTGCAATCAAGATTAGTAAATAAATTAAGAACTTTGCTTTCTAGCAAATTAGAAAAATAATCAATTATTAAAATATTTATTAATAATTATCAATACATTGATATAACAAGGATTTTTTTTAGAAACTTGATTACTACAATTATTTGTTTTAAGAGAGTTTTGCTGTTTGTCAATAAATAATTTCTTATAAAAGTTTTCAATATCATCAAAAAGATAATCTCCTTTTAATTTTTCATTTAGTTCGAAAGATAATTCTGATTTCACAGATTCTTGGCAAAAATTAGTGATTTCTTCTGAACTAATTAAAACCTTATAAATTTCTTTTTTTTCTTCTGAATTAGCATTAAAGCATAAATAAATCAGATTAATCATTGAACAATTGTTATTTTTAATTTTGAATTCTTTATAAATGTCTGGCCAAAATTTTAAAGATTTTAGACCTTCTAAAGCTCCTTGACTGAGAGAGTATTTATTACACCAATTTACAAATTCTGCGACATCTTTTGGACATCTGTTGAGTTCCAAAAGCATATCTGATAAAACTTGACCTGCTTGAAAATTCCTTGTTGGTTTTCCTTCAGTTGGTAGAGTCATACTCCCTAAGACATCAGCCTTAACAGCATTTAATTGAGAAAAAGTATAATCTCCTTTTTCACAAAATTTATCATTAATTATTTCCATTGCACTAATTATTTCTTCACCATAACCAAGTTCTTTTAATGATAGATATTTATTCTCTAATTTTTTTTCTTTTCTAACTTTTATTGATACTGATGCGGCCTGATCTAAACATTGAGTTAACAAAATCGTATTAATGGTAGGCAGCATTCCTGGCTTATCGGAATGAAAGTTATTTACAAAACCTGCAAATATTGATGAGATATTTTTTATTGATTTTATATATTGACATTCAATATTGTGAACTCCAGGAGAAACTTGAATTTTCGGTGATAATTGATTCAAAATGCGTGCTCCTATTAATGCTGTTAGCGCATCAGGATGGCAGAAATTTGCAGTAAAACTATCATTAGGATTTCGTAAAGCTCCGTGACGATGAAATCCTGTAAAAAAAGCTAAATTTGGATATTTATTACAAAGAATAAAAGGATTTTTATTTTTATTATCAATACAAAAAGACCCGACTAGACAGCCAAGAACCACATTTTCTCTTTTTAAATTTTTTCTGAGTTCTAAAGCATTTGTAACATCATCTTGTATGTGATTACTATTTGAAGCAAGAATAACCATCTCACATTTCAAGAGAAGATCTTTTAGATCAAAAGACTTTATTTTTCCCTCTGATGAATAATTTCCCATTCTCTTAATCTTTTCAATAATCTCATTATCCATATCAGAAATAACATCATTTGAGAAAGCACCTAACAAATCTCTATCTTCCCTAGGAGCCAATAGAATATTATTTGATTTTCCATGCATAGCACAGTTGTATGCTAGTGATGCAGGATATAAACCAACACTGTAAAATCCAACTTTGCTATGCTCTATATTTTTAATCAATGAATAAAAATATTTTTCATCTTTGATGTTTTCTACGAAATTATTCTTCATTTTTGGAAACTCTTGATAATTTTTTTAATTTCTTACCCATACCAACATTTTTCTACATTAAAGCAATTTTTGACCATAGCAAATTATTTATTGAAAATATTGGATTTTTTAATTTATAATTTCCTTGAGATATAGAAATTAAATTAAAAGAGAAATAATTATAAATATGGAATATATCGCAAGTCATTTAAAGGCACTTAAACAATTAATTTCTTCTAAAAATATCTTAATTATTCAAGACATTGACGGAGTTTGTATCCCTTTAGTTAAAGATCCAATGACTAGGGAATTAGAATCAAAATATATCTATGCAGTAAAAGAATTTGCAGAGGAATTCTTTGTATTAACTTGCGGGGAACATGAAGGTCCAAGAGGGGTTAACAGAATAATAGAAAGAAGTTTAAGAAGCACTACGGAGCCTAAAAACAAAGAACTATATTTAAGAGGTTTAGCAGCCTGTGGAGTAGAGTATCAAGACAACAATGGTGAAATAAGTTTTGAAGGAGTCTCAGAAAAAGAACTAAATTTTTTATCTAAAGTACCTAGTCTAATAAGACCAAAGTTTAATTTTATAATTAAGGTTATTTTTCCTGAACTTAGTCAAGAAGATATCAATTTTCACGCAGCAAAATCAATATGCGAAACACGCTTCTCACCAACGATTAATTTCAATAGTCTTTTCGATTTAGTTAAAAATGATACTGATAAAAGAAAGCTTATTCAAATTAGTTTTGAAAAAATGATGAATGAAATCATCTTAAAAGCTGAATCCGAAGGCCTTAAAAACTCATTTTTCCTTCATATTTCACCAAATTTAGGAAATAAAAATGGCAAAGAAACAATCAAACTTTCTTCTAAAGATGATATTGGATCAACTGACATACAATTACTTATTAAAGGAGCAGTTAAAGATTCTGGAGTTTTATTTCTTTTAAATAAATTTATTGCGGATAAAACTGGTAAAGCTCCTTTTGGAAATAATTTTAATTTTAAAAACTCTCCAAATTCTATTACTGGAAAAATTGATTTATGCAAAAGAACTATTCAAAAAGAAGATATGCCTTTGATCGTAGGAGTTGGTGATACAATAACATCAAAAAAAAATAATGGTGAAAAGAGTTATTTGAGAGGAGGAAGTGATAGATCTTTTTTAGAATTCATACAAATATTAGGTAATGAATTTGGTATTAATAATAAAATAATTTTTGTAGATAGTAGTTCTGGTGAAGTTGAAAGACCTTCTACAAAAAAAACTGGTTTAACAGGGATCAGTGATCACTATGACAACTTAAAGTTTGACTTGGTTTTTCAAAATGGTCCCAAAGAATATATAAGTTGGTTTATTGAACTTGCTGATAAGAGATCAAACTTTAAAAAAATAGTTGACTTTTGAATTTTCGAATGACAATTTATAAATAATAGATTTATGAAAGAAAAATTCCCCTCAATATATAAAGAACCTATAGAAACATTGCAAATCAATATAGGTTATAAATGCAATCAGGCTTGTAAGCATTGTCATGTTAATTCAAGTCCTCTAAGGACTGAGAAGATGTCCAAAGAAATAATATCTCTAATTCCAAAAATAATTGATAAGTACAAAATCAAGACTTTAGACATAACAGGCGGCGCGCCAGAACTTCACCCAGAATTTGAAAACCTAATAACCAGTTTGAGCACAAAACAAGTTGATATTATTGATAGATGCAATTTAACAATTTTCTTTGAAGAAGGTTATGAAGATCTTCCTCAATTTCTTGCAAAGAATAAAGTAATAGTTACTGCTTCACTTCCATGTTACGAAAAAGATAACGTTGAGTTTCAAAGGGGGATTGGGGTTTTTGAAAAAAGTATTAATGCTATAAAAATTCTTAATAATCTAGGCTATGGAAATAAAGAAAATGGATTGCAATTAAATCTTGTTTACAATCCTGTAAGTCCAATTCTTCCTCCTTCTCAAAAAATATTGGAAAAAGATTATAAAAAAATACTATACGAAAAATATAATATTCTTTTTAATAACTTATACACAATAACTAATATGCCAATAAATAGATATGAAGAATCTCTAAGAAGAGAAGGGAAACTAAATACTTATTACAAATTACTAAAAGAAAATTTTAATGAAAATAATTTAGGAAATCTCATGTGCAAAAAAACAATTAGTGTAAATTGGCTTGGAGAAATTTATGATTGTGACTTTAACCAACAGATAAATTTCAGAGATAATAAAGGACCAAAGACACTTTTTGATCTATTGGATGAATCATTTACTTTTGACTACAGGATAGCGGTAAAAGAACATTGTTTTGCTTGCACTGCAGGTGCAGGATCGAGTTGTGGAGGGACCTTAAGTTAAAAGCTGCTAAATGCAATTAGGGCATATAGCTCTTACGTTTAAAGAGGATTCAATTAGTTTAAACCCATTAACTTTTGCTGCAACTTTGCCTGCTTCTAAAACTTCGTCGTTTTCGAATTCTTCTGTTCTACCACATCTAATACAAATTAAATGATGATGATCAGGAGTGCCATTACTAAGCAACTCATATCTGTGTCCACCCTCACTAAGTTCTAATTCATGAAGCAAACCCATTTGAACTAAAAGTCTTAAAGTCCTATAAATTGTTGCAAGCGAAACTTTGGAGCTTGATTTAACTAACTTTTCATGAACCTCTTCAGCACTAAGATGCTTTCCTGATCCAATATTTTCAAATAAATTAAGAACCTTAAGCCTTTGAGGAGTTAACCTCTTCCCATCTTTATGTAAACCGTCCCCAAGAGGAGATGTCATGACATTGTATTGAGAGGATAATGACAACAATTAACCCACGGCTATTCTCAATAATAACCCTAGATGAGAGTAAAACAACTTTTTGATTTAGAATGTTTACTAAAGTTGTTCAAAATACTATGGTGAATATATCTTTAAATACAAATGATGAAGGGGCATGAAAAATCTTCTGACAAACTATCACCAAAAGTGAATGCTTTACTAATCATAGATGTTCAGGAAGAAATTATAAAAGCAATATTTAAAAAGGATTCAATAACCAAAAACATTAAGAAGCTAATAGATGCCTACCAAATTTTAGAAGAAAATATTTTTTTATCTGAGCAGAACCCATTAAAATTGGGTGCAACGATACCTGAATTATTGCCCAAAAATGTATTTAAAAAAATTGAGAAAATGGAATTTAGCTTAGCTAACATACAAGAATTTTTAGAAGAACTTAAAAATAAGAAAATTACAAATTTGATAGTTTGTGGTATCGAAACGCATATTTGTATTCAACAAACTGCCTTAGATTGTTTGCAAAAAGGATTTGAAGTGATTCTCGTATCAGATGCTATGAGTAGTCGAAATAAGGTAGATCATGAAATAGCATTGCAGAGAATGATTCAGAAAGGTGCGATCTTAACTACTACTGAATCAATAATTTTTGAATTATGCAAAACTGCGGATAGAAAAGAATTTAAAGAAATTAGAAATATAATAACTAGATAAAGAAAAATCAAGACTGGTTTGTTATCTAGAGATAATTTAAAATTTTATTAAAGATAAATTTTTAAGTCCTATTTGAATATGAAATTAGTTACTGAAAACTTCCTTCTGGCAATATCTATTTTTTTTATTGGAATTTTATTGTCGATAATAATTTCTAAACTTTCAAAAATATTCTTCAAAAAGATCTCCAAACGTACAAAAACAAATTTTGATGATTTTATTTTTGAGGTCATCTCTGGAATTATTAAACCTATAGGTTTTCTCCTCTCATTTTATTTTTCAATTGATTATTTTTTTGCTGATGAAATAACTTTTATCTCTGTATTATTAAATATTCTGAAATTATTTATATTGATAATAATAATAAAAGCTCTCAACAAAGTATTAATAAGATCTTTAACGGAATCGACATCGAAAATTAATGATTCCTCAATAAGTTCAATGATATCTTCACTTACTCCTTTAATAAAAGCATTAACATGGACTATTGGTTCAATATTTTTCTTACAAAATATAGGTGTTCAAATGACTGCTATTTGGGCTTTACTCAGTGCAGGGGGTATTGGAGCAGGATTAGCTTTGAAAGATCCAGTTCAGGAGTTTTTTGAATACATCACAATTTTGCTTGATAAACCTTTTCAAAAAGGTGAGTTTATAAAATCTGATGGCGTCCTTGGAATGGTTGAGAGGGTCGGAGTAAGATCCTCAAGAATAAGAAGTATCAATGGAGAAGTAATAGTAATGAGCAACAGCGCCCTTACAAATGGAATAATTTCAAATTACGCACAAATGGAAAAAAGAAGGTTAGTGCATAAATTAGGAGTTGTTTATGATACCTCTCCAAAACTTATGAAATTGATTCCAATAATAATAAAAAAAATAGTTGAAGAAACAAAAGATGCGTCTTTTGATAGATGTCATTTTACAGATTTTGGCGACTTCAGTCTTAATTTCGAACTTGTTTATTACATACCTACAAATAATTATCTTGCTGCGATGGAAGCACAACAATCTATAAATTTAAAGATAATTGAGGAATTCACAGTTAATAATATCGAGTTTGCATTCCCAACACAAACCTTAAATATTGAAAGTAACAAAGCCAAATGATCCGCAAATCTCTTCACTTAAAATCCAAAGTTTTGAAGCCAATTCAGCACTATTAGCTTCATCACTAACATTACTTTCAACTAATTTATGTTTTTTAAAAGATATTAGTTTATTACTTAAATGTATGAAACCAATATTATTTAAATTTGAATCAAGGACAATCTTAGAAAGAATCTTTCCAGCATTTTCTATACTTTCAGAAATTCCAAAAATATTTTTTGCAGCTTTAGAAAAAATTAAATATCCAAAAAGATTAAAACGTTTACTATATCTAAAAAAACCCGAATCATCATTTGGGATTACGAGACCAGGGGCCCAAGTTATTACAGAAATTTTACTGGAGGACATTTTTAATTTTTTTTCAAGTTCTTTAGCAAACAAAATATTACATAACTTACTATTTTTATAAGCTTCATCAGCATTAAAATTTAAAAATTGCCCAGTGACTTTTTTTCTAAAATCAACTAGGTTATTAAGTCCCGCTTTCTTTCCTATATTGCCACCTGAACTTTTGGGGTCGTGAACATCTGATGATGTAATAATGATTCTAGATTCTTCTTTATCTCTAATAAAATCTTTCAAGACATTTACCAAGTAAAAATGTGCAAGATGATTTACCGCAAAAGTTAGTTCTATGCCTTGTTTTGATACTCTAGGGTAAAAAGAGCCTGTATATTGCAATCCTGCATTTAAAACAACAACATCTAAAAAAATCTTTTTACTAATAAAGTAATCTTTAATTTTTTTAATATTCTCTAGATCTGAAAGATCACAATTTTCAATAATATTCAAAAATTTACTAAGATAATTTTTATCAAAATATTTCTCAATTTTTTTAAGAAATTCATTCTTTCTAAATTCGTTTTTTATTACAACATATAAATTATTTTTCTTCTTCAGTAAATTAATAATGGCAAAAAATCCTATTCCTGAATTACCTCCAGTAATTAAAATATTTTTATTTTTAATCATTTAAATTCCTATATTTTTTTTATGATAAAAAAATAAATAAAGTTTTTTTTATTTTGTAATCTTATAAATTATTGTTAAAACACTGAAAACTTAGTCACTAGTATTTGAGTAATTTGATTATTATTAATCTACTCTCATTACAAGTATTGGATGAAATATATAATCTTAGAAGCAGAATTAATAATTTGTTCAATAAATTTCTTTAATCATAAGATTTATATTTAATGTCAAAAGAAAATATGCCAGATATTCTTGTTTTGGGTGCAGGGCCTGCAGGTATGGCAATTGCCTCAGCTTTAGGGAAGGAAAAATTAGATGTTGAAGTGCTTTCTCCAAATGGACCAGATGAACCTTGGCCAAACACATATGGCATTTGGGGGAAAGAAGTTGATCAACTCGGGCTTCAGGATTTACTTGAATATAGATGGAAGAATACAGTAAGTTTTTTTGGGCATGGTGCTTTAGAAGAACAGGACGACGAGAATAAAGCCACGGAACATTCACTAGATTATGGACTATTTGATAAGAAGAAACTCCACAATTATTGGTTTAATGAATGCAATAAGTCTCTTATTAAATGGCATCAAGGCTTTGCAAAAAAAATACATTTTGAAAAATACAAAAGTTCAGTAACTACAAAAGATGGTAAGACTTACTCTGCAAGATTAGTAGTAGATGCTACAGGATATGATCCAGTTTTTCTTAAATTAAAATCGTGTGGTCCCTTAGCAGTCCAAACTTGTTATGGAATAGTAGGTAATTTTAGTAAACCTCCACTTAAGAAAGGGCAGTTTGTATTAATGGACTACAGAAATGACCATCTTAACGATGAGCAAAAAAAAGAACCACCCACTTTTCTTTATGCCATGGATATGGGGGATGGTAAATATTTTCTTGAAGAGACATCTCTTGGTTTAGTAAATCCTCTATCAATGGAAAATTTAAAAGAGAGACTAGAGAAGAGGCTTTCTTATAGAAATATATCAATCACAAGCATGCAACATGAAGAGCTTGGCTTATTTCTCCCTATGAATATGCCAATCCCAGATTTCAAACAACAAATACTTGGATATGGTGGTGCTGCTTCAATGGTACATCCTGCATCTGGATATTTAATTGGTAATGTTTTAAGAAGAGCTCCACTCGTCGCAAGGGCAGTCTCAGAAGCAATTAAAAACAAAAATCTAAGTACTTATCATATTGCTAGAAAAGGTTGGGAAACTTTATGGTCAAAAGAATTAATTAGGAAGAAATCACTTTACCAATTTGGATTAGAAAAACTCATGAGGTTTGACGAGAAATTATTGAGAGAATTTTTTGGCAGTTTTTTCCAACTACCTAAAAATCAATGGTATGGTTTTCTAACTGATACTCTTTCTTTAAAAGAGATTGTATATGCGATGTGTGTAATGTTTATAAAGGCTCCATGGAGTGTAAAGAAAGGTCTTATGATTATGCATGGTAGAGAATTTAAAATGTTACTTAGGATAATATTTCCAAACATATAGTTTAAAAATGAGAACCATACTAATAAGTGGTGCCAGTAGAGGTATTGGACTAAATATTGCACATAAAGAATTAAAAGAAGGCAATAGAATTAGTGTTGGCATAAGAGATTTAGAATCATTAAAAGGAAGCGCTATTGATCCAAAAAAATGGCCAGAAGGGAAAATTATAATCAACCACTATGATGCATTAAAAAAAATTACAGCCGAAAATTGGATAAAGAATACTGTAGATGAATTTGGAGGATTTGATTCAGTAATAAATTGTTCTGGAGTATTATCGAAAGTTCCTTTTCTATACAAAGATGGTGATGAAGAAGATATTTTAAATACATTAAATATCAATTTTTTGGCAATTTGGAATTTATGTAGGCTTTCTTGGGATCATTTATGTACCTCAGGCAGAGGAAGAATTATTGTTTTAGTTTCAATGAGTGGGAAAAGATCTAAAGGTGATCTAGCCGCTTATTCTTCTTCAAAGTTTGCTTTGATGGGACTATGCCAAACGATGAAAAATAAAGGTTGGGATAAAAATATAAGGGTTTCAGCAATTTGCCCAAGCTGGGTTAATACAAAAATGGCCCAAAATATCTCTTCCATAGACAAATCAAGCATGACACAACCTGAAGATATTGCTGAAATATGTTCAACTATTCTGAAGTTACCTACCCAATCAGTTCCATTTGAAATTGCTTTAAATTGTAATTATGAAATTTAACCTAAATTAAAAATTAAGTAAGCCATTGAAAGCATTGCAATTGCAATAAATAAGCCTTTTATTCTATTAGTTAATAATGAAAAAAGAGATAAATCTTCAGAAAAGTATCCGCCAAAACTACCCGTAATAAATAATATAACCATTGGTAGAGATGCCATTCCGAAAGAAAAAGATATAGATTTTGCAAATCCAAAATTTAAATAATTAAAAATAAAGGAACTTAATGAAAACAGTAAAAAAGATGCAAATAGAGTTATGGAAACTTCAGCATCTAAAGTGTGAGGTAAACTTCCCTTTAATTCAAATTGCTTTTTGCATTCTCTAATTTGTCTTCTAGAGAGCTTTAAGTAACCAGTTTCAGGAATTCTTTGAGATTTATATTTTCTCAGTAACCTTGCTTCGAGAGTTTCTGGCTCCTTTGTCATAATTGATGTTAATAATTCGTCTGGTTTTAATTTTTTAATTTTCTTCTCAAGATTATCAGTTTTACCAATTCTATAAAGGTCTCCTACTCTTATGAGGTAAACATATCCCGACATTTGCGTTGTAAAATTAATACTATACTTATTTAAATAATACTAAAAGAATCAAGATAATTAATAGTTTTTACAAAATGACAACCGATATTTTATATTCATTTCGAAGATGTCCATACGCAATTCGTGTTAGATGGGCCCTTTTGATTTGTGAATTAAAAGTAGAGATAAGAGAAATTGATCTAAAAAATAAACCTATAGATTTTTTAAATAAATCAAAAACAAAAACAGTTCCAATACTCATAAAAAAAAATAGTGAGGTTATTGAAGAAAGTCTTGAAATAATCCTATGGGCACTCTCAGAGTCAAATAAGCAAAACGTTAAATTAATATATTTGCCTGATAATAAGAAGGAAGATATTTTCGAAATAATTAATGAAAACGATAACGAATTTAAATATCATTTAGATCGCTTCAAATATGCTGCAAGATATCAGGATAGTAATGAAGAATTTCATTTCAGAAAGGCGATTATTTTTATTAATAAATGGAACGAACTTCTTGCAGAAAATAAATACTTTTTTGGAGATAACCCGACAATCGCTGATTGGTCTATTTGGCCTTTTGTAAGACAATTTAAAATCGCTTGTGAAAGTCAAAAAAGAACAAATTATTTAAAACCCTCAATAAAAAAATGGTTAGATTCCTTTGAAAATAATATAAAATTTAAATCTTTAATGTATAAATATGAATTATGGGCACCAAATTCTGGAGAAAATTATTTTCCCTCTAATTAACTTTCTAACAACTTCCTTTTCTCAATTATTCTTGCTAACTCCAAAAAATATCCTGCAGTCCTAAATTTACCTATATTTTTTTCCTTAAAATCAAGATCACTTCTAATTTCTGCAGTTTCAGCCATAAGTAAATCTAAATCATTTAATCCAAGACTATACAATTCACCAAGTTCAATTTCCCTGGCGAGTAAATGACTCCTAAACCACTTCCCTTTATTTTCTTGAGGTGGAATATCGTAGGGAGAAAATGACATTAAAATAAAATTAAACCTGAAAGTATTCTAGGGTTATTATTGCAACTTTTTCATCTCTAATTTATTAAAAATCAATGCAATAAAAAGAATTGCGATCGTAATTAGAGCACAAATTTCTGTCCAATAGTCCAACCCAATTTTAGAAATCATTAATGGTGCAAGAACGGTGAATAATCCCCCAGAAAGAATTAACTGAGCGAATAGCTGTTTTGAAGTAAAAATAGGTAAGGTCTTAGAAATATTTTTAGGATCCGCAAGCCTTAAAAGAAGCAAGCCAGATGCTACTACACCTGTAGAATTACCAAACTCTATCAAACTTTTTTCAAACCAATAATCATTAAAA